>DASVGR010000013.1:0-5707 GCA_036379395.1 Rhodanobacteraceae bacterium
TCGCAATGCTCGCCGTCGCCGAAATACTTCAGCAGATCCTTGGCCAGCAGGATGCCCTGGATGTCGTCCTTGTCGTCGCCGTGCACGGGAAAGCGCGAGTGGCCGGATTCGACCACGGTGGCGAGGATGTCGGCCAGCGGCGCGTCGGCCGCGAGCATGACCATTTGCATGCGCGGCACCATGACGTCATCGACGTTGAGTTCGGTGACGCGGACGGCGCCTTCGACCATGCCCAGCGTGTCGTTGGTCAAAAGGCCGTTGGTTTGCGCGCTGCGCAGCTCGTCGAGCAGCTCGTCGCGCGTGCGCGGTTCGCCGGAAAAAAGGTGGCCCAGGCGATCCCACCATGATCGGTGCGCCAGGGCGGAAGTACTTCCAGGATCCTCGTTCATATACCTTGGTTGCGACAGCCCACAGGGCGGTGACTTGGATTCTAGCCTAAAACCGCATACGGGTCGGGGATGCCCAGTGTGGCCAGCACGCGCGTTTCCAGCGCTTCCATGACCTCGGCCTCGGCATCCACGATGTGGTCGCAACCCAAAAGGTGCGGCGTACCGTGGATGGCGGCGAGGGTGCCTGAAACCTCGGCAGTAATGTCCATTCAGTCGGTTTTGTCGTGACGGTCGTACCAGTCGACATCGGACACCTTGGGTGTCGGTTTGCGCACGAAGCCGGCCGGTACATGGAACACACTATCCGGGATGCTGGTGATTTTTGCCGACAGGATGTTGCGATCGTATTCGAAAACCGGAGTGTCGGGATCCGGCTGAAAATGTTTGTCGATGGCTTTCTCGACGTGCTTTTCGACGTGCTTGCGGATCAGGCCTCCAAGCATGCCGCGCAGGCCGCCACCGGCGTTGTCGGCAAGGGTTTGCGTGTCTGATTCGGTTTGAGGCTTGGGCGCGGGGCAGGCATGGGCGTCCACGTACCAAGCCACTTTGATGCGCACCGGATAGCCTTCGACTTGCGCCAGTTTGCTGGTGACATCGCCGCTCCAGTTGTGCGCATGACTGTCGGTGTCGCCGAGGAAGGCGTCCAACGGCTGCCAGACCTTGCGTGACACGAAGCGCGCCCACGGGTTGTCGTTGGCGCCGCTGCTTTTCAGGAAGCGTTTGGCCAAGGCTTCATGAATGGCCCAGATGCGTTGTATTTCGCCGGTAATCGGTGTGGTCCAGAACGTCCATTTGAGCGTACTTGTGTTCGTGCGGTGTGCAGAGTCGGCATACACGGTCTTGAACGTGGCGACGTACAAATGGGCGGGGAAGCCATTGATGGTCTTGGATTGCGCCGTTTTTTGCACGCGATAATCGTGGCTGACCGGCGTCAGTGGGCAATCATTGGTGCCAGTCGGGTGCCAGGTCGACGCGTCCTGACTGGCTTCGTCGGACGGTTTCATCACTGACTCGAGAAACTTGTAAATGGTCGGACAGCCCTCAAGCTGGCATTGCCAATATTGCTTTTGATGAAACAGTACCTTGTAGGCGTCGTTTTGATCCATGCGGAAGATGTCCGCATGCAGGGGTGGTTTGCCGACGTTGTAATGATTGGCAAAACGTCCGAGCCATCCGTCGACATGTGCCTTGATCACGACGTTGGCGCGCCGGTCCGCTCGCGAGTACATGACGAAGGTGTCGGTCATGTCGGGCAGGATGTGACCGGATATTTTTTCGCTGATGACGAGCTTGGCGCCGGTATGACTCGGCCCCGACGTGTTCGTCGTGTCGGGCGCTGTCGCGCCGGCGGGTGAAGTAGCAGCGAAGGCCAGCGATGTAGCGGCCAGAACCATCAGAAACTTGCGTTGCATGAAGACTTCTCCCTAGTCAGTATGGGATGTATGCCGCATCCCCTGATGCGTGCAAACGGCGCGCATGGGCAATAGTGCTTTCCCGTCGTTACTGCGTGGGCTGGCCCGCATGGGCGCTTGCCAAGTCGATGCACATCTGCCTGAAGCATTGAAAGTAGCGGATGCCTCGCCGGGTATGCGTGACCCTGGTCACATGGACATGCTGCGTCCGGCCGTCAAGAGTTATCGGTCTGGTAAGGGTCGGGGATGCCCAGTGTGGCCAGCACGCGCGTTTCCAGCGCTTCCATGACCTCGGCCTCGGCATCCACGATGTGGTCGTAGCCCAGCAGGTGCAGCGTGCCGTGGACGGTCAGGTGCGCCCAGTGGTTGCGCTCGATCTTGTGCTGCTCGGCCGCCTCGCGCGCCACCACCGGCGCGCAGATGACCAGATCGCCGATGAGCGGAGTGACGATGCCGTCGGGCAGCTCGACCGGGAAGGACAGCACGTTGGTGGCGTAATCCTTGTGCCGGTACTGCTGGTTGAGCGTGAAGCCTTCGTCGGTGTCGACGATGCGGATCGACAGTTCGGCCGGCTCGCGGCGCCCGGCACCGGCCAGCGCGGCGCCGACCCAGCGCTGAAAACTGGCCGTGGCCGGCAAGCCCTTGCGCGGCAATGCATAACCCAGGTGGACGACGGGAACGGGCGTGGCCATGGCTCAGTGCGCCTTGTCTTGTCTGGCTTGGTTGTCGCGGCTTTCGGCCGCTTCGTAGGCACGCACGATGCGCGCCACCAGCGGATGGCGCACCACGTCGCGCGAGGTGAAAAACGTGAAGCTGATGCCGTCCACGTCGCGCAGCACCTCGATGGCGTGGCGCAGGCCCGAGCGCATGTGGTGCGGCAAATCCACCTGGGTGACGTCGCCGTTGATGAGCGCGACCGAGCCGAAGCCGATGCGTGTCAGGAACATCTTCATCTGCTCGACGGTGGTGTTCTGCGCCTCGTCCAGAATGACGTACGAATCGTTCAGCGTGCGCCCGCGCATGTACGCCAGTGGCGCGATCTCGATGACGTTGCGCTCCATGAGGCGCGCCACCTTGTCAAAACCCAGCATTTCGTACAGCGCGTCGTACAGCGGGCGCAGGTAGGGATCGACTTTTTGCGACAAGTCGCCGGGCAGAAAGCCCAGTTTCTCGCCCGCCTCGACAGCCGGACGCACCAGCAGCAGGCGCTGCGCACGGCCGGATTCCAGTGCATCCACGGCGCTGGCCACGGCCAGATACGTCTTGCCGGTGCCGGCCGGGCCGACACCGAAATTGATGTCGTTGGTGGCGATGGCGTGCAGGTAGCGCGCCTGGTTGGGGCCGCGCGCCTTGACCACGCCGCGCTTGGTCTTGATGACCACTTCCTGCGGCTCGACGTCGTCGTTGGCGATGGCGTCGATGCCGGCGTCGGACAGGATGAGGTTGATGCGCGGACCGTCCAGCACCTCGTTTTCGGTCACGGCGTACAGGGCGTGCAGCACCTTGTCGGCGGCCTTCACGGCCGCTTCTTCGCCGATCACGCGGAACACGCTGCCGCGGTTGTCGATTTCCACGCCCAGACGCAATTCGATCTGGCGCAGATGCTCGTCGAACGGTCCAGCCAGATTGGCCAGGCGCACGTTGTCATCGGGTTCGAGTGTGAAGTCGTGCTGGATGGGGGCTGGCGCCATCTCAGGCGGCCTGTCCGGCCACACGCCCGCGCAGCGAATTGGCCATGGCTTGGGTGATGACGACGTCGACGAACTGGCCTTTCATGCGCGGATCGCCGGGGAAGTTCACGAAACGCATGTTTTCGGTGCGGCCGGTCATTTCGTTGGGGTTCTTCTTGCTCGGGCCTTCGACCAGCACGCTTTGCGTGGTGCCGACCATGGCCTCGCTGATCTTTTTGGCATTGGCCGTGATGGCCGCCTGCAGGCGCGACAGGCGCTCGTGTTTTTCCGCGTCGGTCGTCTTGTCGTGCAGGTTGGCCGCCGGCGTGCCGGGGCGCGGCGAGAAAATGAAGCTGAAGCTCTGGTCGAAACCGATGATGTCGACCAGCTTCATCGTGGCGGCGAAATCTTCTTCCGTTTCGGTGGGGAAACCGACGATGAAATCGGTGCTGATGGAGATGTCCGGACGCACTTCGCGCAGTTTGCGGATGCGGTCGACGTAATGGATGGCGGTGTAGCCGCGCTTCATCTTGGCCAGGATGCGGTCCGAACCCGATTGCACCGGCAGATGCAGGAAATTGGCCAGCTTGGGCACGTTGGCGTAGGCCTCGATCAACGAGTCCGAGAACTCCAGCGGGTGCGAGGTGGTGAAGCGGATGCGGCCGATGCCGTCAATTTCGGCGATGGCGTGGATCAGCACCGACAGGTCGGCCACGCCGCCGTCGAACATCGGGCCACGGTAGGCGTTGACGTTCTGGCCCAAGAGGTTCACTTCGCGCACGCCCTGTTCGGCCAGCGCGGCGACTTCGCCGATGACGTCGTCGAACGGACGGCTGATTTCCTCGCCGCGCGTGTATGGCACCACGCAATAGCTGCAGTACTTGGAGCAGCCTTCCATGATCGACACGAACGCCGTCGGGCCTTCGGCGCGCGGTTCGGGCAGGCAGTCGAACTTTTCGATTTCGGGGAAGGAAATGTCGATCTGCGGCTTGTGTGTCGCGCGCGCCGCGTCGAGCATTTTCGGCAGCCGGTGCAGGGTTTGCGGGCCGAACACCAGGTCGACATACGGCGCACGCTTGACCACGGTTTCGCCTTCCTGGCTGGCCACGCAACCGCCCACGCCGATCATGACCGGCTTGTCGCCCTTTTTGAGCTCGCGCCACACGCCCAGCTGGCTGAACACCTTTTCTTGCGCCTTCTCACGAATGGCGCAGGTGTTGACCAGGATGACGTCGGCTTCGGACTCGTCCTCGGTCAATTCCAGACCGTGCGATTGCTTGAGCACGGCCGCCATCTTGGACGAGTCGTACACGTTCATTTGGCAACCGTAGGTTTTGATGAAGAGCTTGCCGGGCATGGTATTTGACTGTTTTTTCAGTGAACCGCGCAGTTTACGCGCCTTGGTGGCCGGTGGCCAGACAAGTGGCGGAGTGTGACGCGGTACGCTTGGCACGTTTCCGGCCTGCCGGCAAACTTGGCACATGTTGTCCGCCGTCGCCCAAGGGGAAGTGACCGGCAAGTGCGCCGCCGATGTTGTTTCCAGCCGTTCCGCCATGCCGCGCGCATGGTGGCTGGCATGCTTGTGCCTGGCCCTGCTGGGGCTGGTGCCGACGGCGCGGGCTTCCGGCGTCTACCGTTGCCTGGGGGCCGCGGGACAACCGATTTTCACCAGCCAGCCGGCGGCCTACAGCCATTGCAAGCCGATCGCGGTGAATCCACAGAAGGCCATTTCGCGCTACACCGGGCCGCGCAGCGGCAAATCGGGCGTCGTGTTGCGCGGTTCGGTCTATCGGGTGGAGCGTGCCGACGGTTCGGTCGAATACACCAACGTCAAGCCACGGCACGGGCGCGCGCACAAGGTCACGCGCTTGTTCAACTACATCGACAGCTGCTACGCCTGTGCGCTGCGTTCCACCATCGACTGGCACACCGTGCCGCTCCATTTGACGGCCTATCACGATGCGGTGTCGGCGGCGGCCGAAGCTTCGGGCGTGCAGCCGGCCTTCCTGCGCGCCATCATCCACGCCGAAAGCGGCTTCAATCCGCAGGCGATGTCGGACAAGGGCGCGCAGGGCCTGATGCAGCTGATGCCGGCCACGGCAAGTTCCATGGGCGTGGCCGATGCGTTTGACGCGACACAGAACATCGAAGGCGGAGCGCGTTATCTGGCCGAGCTGCTCAAGCAATTCCACGGCAACCGCAAGCTCGCGGCCGCGGCTTACAACGCGGGTCCGAA
>DASVGR010000014.1:0-6652 GCA_036379395.1 Rhodanobacteraceae bacterium
CGCGCCTGCACGATGTACAGCTTGCCGGTGCGTCCGTCCTTGGCCCATTCGATGTCCATCGGACGGCCGTAATGTTCCTCGATGGTGAGCGCCTGTCGGGCCAGGTTTTCCACTTCTTCATTGGTGATGCAGAACTGGTTGCGCAGTTCGCGCGGCGTCTCCTCGATGCGCACGCGCTCGCCGGGGGCGTCCGAATACACCATGCGCTGCTGCTTGGCGCCGATCTGGCGGCGCAGCACGGCGGGCTTGCCGTCGCGCAGGGTAGGCTTGAACACGTAGAACTCGTCCGGGTTGACGGCGCCTTGCACCACCATTTCGCCCAGCCCGTAGCTGCCGGTCACGAACACCACGTCGCGGAAGCCCGACTCGGTATCCAGCGTGAACAGCACGCCGGACGCGCCCAGATCCGAGCGCACCATCAGCTGCACGCCGGCCGACAAGAACACGTCCTCGTGCTTGAAGCCGTTGTGCACGCGGTAGGCGATGGCGCGGTCGTTGTAGAGGCTGGCGAACACCTCCTTGACCTTGTGCAGCACATCCTCGATGCCGACCACGTTGAGGAAGGTTTCCTGCTGGCCGGCAAAGCTGGCATCGGGCAGGTCTTCGGCGGTGGCCGACGAGCGCACGGCCACGGCGATGTCGTCCGCGCCGGCCTTGTCGCACAGCTTCTGGTAGGCGTCGCGGATGGCCTGTTCAAGATCAGTCGGCAGGGCGGTGTCGACCATCCAGCCGCGGATTTCCTTGCCGGCGGCGGTCAGCGCGTCCACATCCTCGACGTTCAGCGTCTCCAGACGCTGCTGGATGCGGTCGGCCAATCCGTTGTTGGCCAGGTACGCCTGATAGGCATCCGCCGTGGTGGCAAAACCGCCCGGCACCGATACGCCCAACTGTGAAAGATTGCCGATCATCTCCCCGAGGGAAGCGTTCTTGCCACCAACCTTGGAAAGGTCGGTCATGCGCAGGGCGTCGAGCCAAAGCACCAGGTCACTCAAGGTGGTCTCCATCAGATAGTTAGGCGGTAAGCCATGTTCAAGAGACTGGTATTGTCCATCGTCAATTCTTTCGGGGCAAGGGCGCGCAACGATGAAATTCAGCTGGCGGCGGGTGAGGAGCGTGGGCGGCAGAAGCCGCAAGTGGCTGCGGCTTACCGGTTTCGGCCAGCTTTTCCGCTCCTTTTCGTTGAATAGCTACGGCTATTCGCCTCAAATGATCGAAAAACCTGACTCGAAACCGCTTTGCCTCGCTCACATTGGTTTCCACCGCCCAAGCTCCTAGACTCGGCAAAACCCTAGTGGAATCCACTTGATGCGTCGCACCGTTTTTTTTGTTTCCGACTCCACCGGCATCACCGCCGAGACCATCGGCCACAGCATCCTGACGCAGTTTGACGGCGTGCATTTCGACACCCATCGCCTGCCGTTCGTGGACGACGTGGACAAGGCCGGCGAGGCGGCGCTGAAGATCAAGACGCACTACGCCAAGACCGGGCAAAAACCCATCGTCATCAACACGCTGGCCGATCGTGCGCTGAGCAACATCGTGGCCGACAGTGGTGCGCTGATGCTGGATGTGTTCGCGCCGTTCGTCGGCACGCTGGAAAACGAACTGGGAGTTCGGCGTTCCGGCGCGGTCAACCGTTCGCACGGCCTGGTCGACTACGCCAAGTACGAAGGGCGCATCAACGCCACCAACTTCACGCTGGCGCATGACGACGGCATCAACGTCAATTACGAGGACGCCGACGTGGTGCTGATCGGCGTGTCGCGCTCGGGCAAGACGCCGACGTGCCTGTACATGGCGCTGCAATACGGCGTGTACGCGGCCAACTACCCGCTGACCGACGACGACCTCGAAAACCTGGAACTGCCCGAGCGTCTCAAACCCTACCGCGGACGCCTGTACGGCCTGACCATCGACGCCGACCGCCTGGTGCAAATCCGCAGCGAACGGCGCGCCGGCAGTCGCTATGCGTCACTCAAGCAAGTGCAATGGGAACTGGCCCAGGCCGACCGCCTGTACCGCGCCGAAGGCCTGCCCAGCATCAGCACCACGCAAACCTCGATCGAGGAAATCGCCAGCAAGATCCTCAATCACCTGCACATCGACAAGAATCTTTTCTAGGCAATTGATCCAGCAACCCCTTGTGGGAAAAAAGTGTTGCAAAGCCCCTGTGGGAGGCTGCCCGCGGGTGATCAAGACTCGCCATTGCCAGGCACCCCGCCATCGCGCACAGGTGCGCTCCCACATTCATTCACCAATAGAAAGATCTTGTGGGCAAAAGCCCTTGTGGGAGCCCGCCCGCGGGCGATCGAGCCATCCACGGACAGACGGTTCTCGCGGCCTGGTCGACACTGCAAACATGACCTATTCACCAGGCTATCAAGCTTTGCGCCGCGGACGGGTGTCGTTGGCCGGGCAGGTTTATTTGTTGACCACGACCACCGCCGGCCGACGCCATCTGTTTTCCCGTTTTGCCATTGCCCGCACGGTGTGCCAGTGCATGGCCGACCCGGCGTGCTGGCCGCGATGCTCGCTGCTGTGCTGGGTGCTCATGCCCGACCACTGGCACGGCATGGTTTGCCTTGACGCAGAAGGCGACATCTCGACAACGATGAATCGCTGGAAGGCCATTGCCACCCGGCGATTGCATCGACAGGGGCTGGCTGGTCAAGTGTGGGCGAAAGGGTTTCACGATCATGCCCTGCGGTATGAAGATGATTTGCGGCATGTTGCGCGCTATATCGTGGCCAACCCGTTGCGCGCAGGTTTGGTGGGCGATGTACTCGATTACCCGTACTGGGATTGTGTCTGGTACACCCCGCAAGCAATTTCGCAGCCTGTTGTGGAAAGCTGATGTGCCGTATGGAGGCTGCCCGCGGGTGATGGTGACTCGCCATTGCCAGGCACCCCGCCATCGCGCACAGGTGCGCTCCCACATTCACTCACCAAGAGAAACCTCTTGTGGGCAAAAGCCCTTGTGGGAGCCCGCCTGCGGGCGATCGAACCGCGCCATTGCCAAGCACCTCGCCATCGCGCACAGGTGCGCTCCCACATTCATTCATCAAGAAAAAGCCCCTGTGGGAGCCGCCTGCGGGCGATCGAACCGCGTCATTGCCAGGCACCTCGCCATCGCGCACAGGTGCGCTCCCACATTCGCCAAGGGAAAGCTCTTGTGGGAGCCCGCCCGCGGGCGATCAATGCCAGTCACGGCTACGCCGCTTCACCTCGACTGACGTCCATAGGTGAAGGTAACGCTAGCCTTGCCGATGGCGTGTTTCTGGATGAGTGCCTTGGCTGCCTCCGGCGTGGTGCTGTCGTCCGCCCCAAGAGCCGGGGTATCCAGGGCGTACAACGTGAAAACGTAATGGTGCGGCGCGTCGGTTCCGGGCGGACACGGGCCATCCCAGCGCGCATGGCCAAAGCTGTTGGTCAGGGCGTAGGCGCCGGGTGGCAAGGTGCCGTCCTGTTGGATGGCACGCGTGATGGGCGGAATATCCACGGCCATCCAGTGCCACCAGCCGCCCTTGGCATCCGGGTCGTAAACCGTCAAGGCAAAGCCCTGCGTGCCTTTGGGCGGATCAGACCACGCCACCTTTGGCGACACGTCCTGGCCGTGACAGCCGCCGGCGTTGTACACGAACTGCGGGCGCACATGGCCATGGGCGTCGGCGGCATCCACGTGCAGGGAGAACTGGCCGGCGTGCGCGACACCGGACAAGGCAAGCATGGCAAGCAAAGTCAGGATTTTCGTCATCGTGAAACCTCCGCAACGAATCCGGCAACCACGATAAGACACCCCGTCTGAACATGCCGTGGCGGTATCGGCGGGCCGGTCAGTCCACGGCGTCAGGCAGCTGCATGGTCATGCAATGCAGGCTGCCGTTTTGCCAGATCAGCGCGCGGCAGGGCACTTGCACCACTTCGCGGCCGGGATGTGCGGCACCGATGATGCGTGCGGCTTCGGCGTCGGCCGCATCGTCGTAGGCGGGCACCAGCACGGCATCGTTGACGATGAGGTAATTGGCATACGACGCGGGCAGGCGGCGCCCGTTGTCGACAACCGGCTTGGGCCAGGGCAGGGCATGCAGGGTGTACGGCTGGCCGTCCAGCGTCCGCAACGCAGCCAGCTCGTCGGCCATGGCTGCCAGCTCGTCGTGATGCGGGTCGTCCGCGTCCGCGCAGGCTTGATAGACAATGGCGTGATCCGGCGCAAAACGCGCCAGGGTGTCGATGTGCGCGTCGGTGTCGTCGCCTTGTAGGTAACCGTGATCAAGCCACAGCACGCGTTCGGCGGCGAGGTGCTCGCTCAAAAACACGCTCATGGCCTCACGGCTCATCTCCGGGTGCCGCTGATGCAGGCAACGCCAGGTGGTGAGGATGGTGCCTTCGCCATCGCTTTCGATGCCGCCGCCTTCCAGCGCCCAGTCCACGCGCGTGGGCGGCGTGGTGCCGAACAGGCCCCGCCGCGCCAGGTTGGCGATCAGCGCGTCGTCCTGGTCGGCGGCGTATTTGCCGCCCCAGCCGGTGAAGCGAAAGTCGAGCAGCTCATGCACCTTGCCGTCGCGGCACAGCGTGATGGGGCCGGAATCGCGCAGCCAGGTGTCGTTGTACGGCACTTCGACAAGGCGCACGCGCGACAGGTCCGCGCCGGCATTGCGCAGCAACGAATGCACACGTTCGCGCAGCGCGGTATCGGCCACGCAGACAACCAGCGATTCGAAACGGCTGATGGCGCACGCCAGCGCGACGCAAGTGGCCTCGACACTGTCCAGCCGAGGCGCCCAGTCAGTACCGGCATGCGGCCAAGCCACCAGCACGCCGGCTTGGCGCTCCCATTCGGCAGGCAGACGGACGGAATTGTTCACGCAAAACCTCGGCGCAAGGCAGGCAATCCGCGCCATCGTACCGTAGGAGCCTGCCCGCAGGCGATGGCCAGATGCGGGGTCGATCGCGGATATTTTTCGCGCGCAGGCGCGCTCCTACCCAGGCAACCTGCGTGGTTTGGCCAAACCCAACGTAGGAGCCTGCCCGCAGGCGACCAGCGCAAAACTGAACCCTTGCGCCAGATCCATCGCGCGCAGGCGCGCTCCTGACATCAATCAGCCTGCGGTTTTGGGATGCCGGTTGTTGCCCGCCGGCGTGTTGAGCACGGAGTGGATCACGTGGTCGTGCTCGAAATACACGATGTACTTGCTGTACTCCCAGCGATAAATGACCGGATGTCGCGGCGTGTCGCCACCGCGCGGAGCCAGCTTGCGCAACGGTTGGCCATACTGCTTGATGACGGCCGCCTTGGTCATGCCGCGCGCCGGCAAATGCATGCCGCGTTCGGCTTGCACGCGGTGCATCAGCAAGGTGTCGCCGTGATGATTTTGTCGCGCCATGGCGACCGGCGACAAGGCCAAGGCACCGACGGCCAGCGCCGCGACTGCCGCGGCCAGCACGTGTTTGCTCATGATGGAATCTCCCTGGTTGGCGCGTGGCGCCATTGGACGCCTGTTGTAGCAGATGCACCCCGACGCTTCCATGGCGCGCATCGCTTCCGCCCGCGGGCTTTTTTGCGCATGTGACGCGGTGCACACAATCAGCCGCATGGCAGACCGCTTGTCGGAAAAACGCTACCTCTTGTCGGTTTGCCTCTGGCCATGCAAGCACACTTGCCTAAGCTGTCATCGGGGCACAAGGGGACTTCCTCACATGATTCACACAAGTACGCAGCCCATACGCAACGGCCGTTCGTGCGGCCATCGCGCGGAGCGCGGTTTCACGCTGGTCGAGCTGATGGTGACCATCGTGGTGGCCGCCGTGCTGATGAGCATTGCGATACCCAGCTTCAAGCACATCACGGCCTCCACGCGCTTGACGACCGTTTCCAACAACCTGGTCAACGCGCTCAATACCGCGCGCATGGAAGCCATCAAGCGCAACAGCGACACGCAGTTTTGCGCCAATGCGGGCAATGGCGCCGATACGCTCGGCACGGCCTGCAATAACCAGCTGGGAGCGGTGTACGCCGAGACGGGTTCCGTTGGCGCACCGGTCGCAGCCTTGGTGCTGGCGCCGGCGGCGTCCGTACCGCCAAGCGTGCATTTCAGCAGCATAGTGGCCTTGCAGTTCAGCGCCCAGGGGTTGGCACACCAAGTGGGCAGCACGGGACCTTACACGGGTACTGTTGCCAGCATCTGTTCTAGCGCGATCGACAGTGGCAACCAACGCATCATCAGCATGACCACTGGCTCCATCCTCGCCACCGCCACCAGCACGGGAGCTTGCCCATGAATCGCCATGCTTGCAGCTATGGCAAACGACAGCGCGGCGTCGGCCTGATCGAGGTACTGATGGCCGTGTTGGTCGTTTCGATCGGCTTTTTGGGAGTGGCGGCGTTGCAGGTAATGTCCTTGTCCACCAACAACAGTGCCATGGGTCGATCCATGGCCACCATGTCCACGTATTCCATCCTCGATGCCATGCGTGCAGATCGTTCCAATGCGCTGGCGGGGCATTACAACCAAACAGTTACGGCCAACGCCTGCAGCAACGGTGCTGGAACGACGCTTTACGGCAACCAATTGGCGCAATGGTGCCAACAACTTGGCCACAACCTTGGTGCCGCAAAAACAACGACGGGCACAGTCAATTGCACGACGGCGGG
>DASVGR010000015.1:0-15198 GCA_036379395.1 Rhodanobacteraceae bacterium
GGCACCGTCACCGCGCTTCCCAGCGACTACAGCTACCCGTCCCAGTACGGCGGCTTGCCGACACAGCTCGACAGTACCGGCTACAAGAACCGCTACGTGACCAACGACTACAGCTTCAATTTGAAGTGGAACGTCAACGAACGGCTCAACCTGAGTCTCGACGCGCAGGACACGCAGTCGCAATACAAGTACGCCTACTACTACATTCGCCAGCTGACCAACGCCAACTGGTACATCTCCACACATGGCAACGACGTGCCCACGGTCAAGCTGCTGTCGCCCGACCCGAATGAAACGGCGGCCCAGTATTTTGCCAACCCCGCCAACACCTACTGGGCGGCGGCACAGGACAGCCAACGTTATTCCTGGGGCAACCAGCGTGCCTTCCGCCTGGATGGCGACTTCACCGTCGACAGCGGCCCGCTGAACGACATCCAGTTCGGCTTTCGCCACACCGACCAGAGTGAAACGGTGCGCAGCTCGGCGTTCAACTACGTGGCCGTCAGCACGCCCAGCCCCGGCGTGGCGCCGGCCACCGCGGCCGACACGCCCGACGACGTCGCGCCGTACCACGTCGACCTGCCAGCCTTCAGCCATGGTGATTTCGGCATCGTCGCGCCCTACTTCAACCTGAACCCGCTCACGCAGTTCTGGCAGTCCGTCGCGGCCATGAAGAAAATCAACCAGCAGTGGCTGGCCACGACGCCGGGCGCCGTCGGCCCCTATTACACCAACTACGACCGTGAGCAATACGTCGCAGGCGACGCCTTCGTGCCGGGCACGTATTACCTGCCACAGGAAATCGCCTCCAACGAGGAGAAAACCAACGCCACCTACGCGCGCCTGAATTTCGGCAACGGCAACATCCATTTTCTCAGCGGCCTGCGCATCAGCGGCAACATCGGCATCCGTTACGTGCATACCCAGGACGCCGCCAAGGGCTACCTGATCCTGCCCAACATGGCGCAAACCCTCAACGGGCAAAGCATTGCACAGTATTGCAACTCCGGCTCCAGCGGCCCGGCCCCGCAACCGGGCACGTTCTGCGCGCTGACCGCGGCGCAGCAACAGCAGTACATCGACTTCGCCAACGGCGCGTTCACACCGATCAAGGCCCGCAACGCCTACGGCGACTGGCTGCCCAGCTTCAACCTCGCCATCGGCTGGACCGACGATCTCATCACCCGCTTCGCGTTCTCCAAGTCGATCTACCGGCCGTCACTGGTGCAGTTGCAGGCCGGACAATCGGTCAGCGGACTGCTGCCCTACGGCACCAATGGCAGTTCCGAGCCGACGGTGGGCAACGGCTACACCGGTGCCAACCCCTACCTCAAGCCCATCACCGCGCACAATTTCGACCTGAGCCAGGAGTGGTATTTCGGCAATGCCGGCTCGCTGACCGGCATGCTGTTCTGGAAGCAGCTCAACCACACCATCCAGTACATCAGCAGCGTGGTGGACACCACGGTCACCAACAACGGCGTGACCTATCCCGAGCAATACACGGTCGGCCTGGCCAACCTCGACCAGAAAGGCAGCGTGGGCGGCATCGAAGTGGCCTACCAGCAGAAATACGACTTCCTGCCAGGTTGGCTGTCCGGTCTGGGCACGCAGATCAACTACACCTACATCAAGCCGCACGGTCTGGGATTCGGCTCGGTGAACTACTGCCCCACCGGCTACGTGGCGCCCACGCAATGCATCAACCAGCTCAAGCTGCCGCCGAACGAGCTGTCCCGCGACACCTTCAATTTCACCGCGTATTACGAAAAGGGGCCGCTGTCGGCGCGACTGGCCTGGAACTGGCGTTCGCAATTTCTCATCACCGGGCAGGAAGCGGATTACCCGTTCCTGCCGGTCATGGCCGAATCCCAGGGACGGCTGGACGGCTCGGTGAGCTACGCGATCACCAAGCACGTCAAGGTGGCGCTGCAGGTGGCCAACATTCTCGGCTCGACCTTCAAGACCCGCGAGATCGTCAACACCGACGGCCTGTCCGTGCCCAAAGGCTTCTTTCGCGACGACACCCGCTACAACCTCAGCTTGCGGGCGAGTTTCTGATCGGCCATGCGCCACCGGGCCTCGTCATGGCGAAACCGACTCGGCTGGTTGAGCACGGTCGCCATGGGCTTGGCCCTCATCGCGCCATCGGCAACGGCGGGCGTGCCGGCATCGGCACGCGCCGCCATCGTGCACGACGGTTGCCAGGCCATCGCCGCACGCGTCGATGCGGTACCGGGCAAGTCTCCGCTTCTGCTGCGCAGCTACGACAACCGGCGCGGACAGGGCGCACCGGCGCTGCCGTCCCTGCGCACGGCGGCGTTCACCTACGACAACGCGCTCGCCGTCATTGCCCTGCTTGCCTGCCGCAAGCGCCCCGAGGCCGAGCGCATCGGCGAGGCATTGCGACGGGCGGCGACGAACGACACGCGCCTGCGCGACGCCTATCGCGCCGGTGTCGTCGAGGGCGACCGGCCACGGCACAACGGGTGGTGGGACACGCGGCACCAGCGCTGGCTCGACGCCGCGCACCAGTATGCAAGCGCCTATCAGGACGGTACCTCGAGCGGCAATGTCGCATGGGCCGCGCTGGCCTTGCTGGCGCTGCATCACGCCACCGGCAACCCGCGCTGGCGCATCGCCGCCGTGCATCTTGCGGACTGGGTCGTGGCCAACGCTTCAGACACGCGCGGTGCGGGCGGCTTCAGCGGCGGCGTCGAATCCTTCCAGCTGAAACCGCGCAAGGCGACATGGAAATCGACCGAGCACAACATCGACCTGACCGCGCTGTTCGCCTGGCTCGGACGCATTGACGCGCCGGGCGGCGACTGGCATCGGCAGGCACTCCGCGCCCGCGCTTTCGTCGCCGCGCAATGGGATGCCACGAGCGGCCATTTCTGGATGGGCACCCTGCCCGACGGCGTGACCTCGCTGCATTCACCATCCGCGCTCGATGTGCAGCTATGGGCGCAACTGCTGCCGCACGCGTCGAAGACATGGCGGCGCGCGTTGAGCTGGGTCGAACACAAGAACGCCGTCAAGGGCGGTTTCGATTTCACCGACGTGCGCGACGGCATGTGGACGGAGGGCACCGCGCAAGCCGCGCTCGTCTACCGCTGGATCGACGATGATGCCGAGGCCGACAAGCTGTTCGCGTCGATTGCGCAGCAGGTGTCGCCGGGCGGTTTTTTCTACGCCACGCCGCAGCCGCGCATCACCGCCGTGTATTCCTACTACTACCACCAGCCGTGCCTCGCCGCGACGGCGTGGGCCGTGATCGCCGCGCTGGATCGCAATCCGTATCTTCCCGGCCCGTGATAGCGCCTGCGCAACGGATCGATGGCAGCACCACGCGCAACCGGCAGGTTGACGACGCCCTCGCGGCGCATGCGAAATGGACGAATCACCTGCCTGACTGGCACTTCATGCCGTCGCCGTCAGTTCGTACCAGCCCCAATGATCGAAGATCCACAGCGATGCGCAACGCAGTTCCAGCCGGACAAAAACCGGGCCGCACAAGACGGCGTCCGGCAGTGACAGGTACCAGCCGTCGGCCTGCCGCGCCATCGGTGCCTTGCGCCACGCCCACGCACTGACGCCATCGGGATGCGCCAGCATCAGGCGCAACCACGGTCGCAAGGCGGGCGACGGTTGCCACGGCAAGACAACGCGGCGCGGCATGGCGGCATCCGTTGCCGGCATCACCACATGGAATTTTTCCTGCGGCCCGACCATGGCCAGCAAACGGCGGCGCGCCAGCGCCACCTGGGTGACGTGTTCCAGCACGGCCGCGCGCTTGGTTTCGCGCATGGCGTCATCCAGCGGCAGCACATAAGCCGGCGTCGCCGCACGGCTTTTGCCATGCACCAGATAGGTCAGGCAGCGCGGTGCAAGATGTGCGCGTGCCAGGGCCAACCGCACCGCCACATGCGCACTGCCGTGGTCGGGGTGACGATCGGCCAGATCCGGAATGACCACATGCGTGGGCGCAAACGTGCGCAGTTCCTGCGCGATGCGCTCGACGGCTGCCGTTTTCTCGGCAACCAGCTTGCCGGTGACGCCCATGTCGGGCCAGCCAAGGCGGATCAACGCCTCTTGCGGCACGCCCAGACGCGCCAGCGCCACGCGCACTTCGCCGGCGCGACGCGCGCCCCAGCGCGCACGGTCGGTTGCGCCAATGCGCCAGCGATGCTCCAGCCAGCGTTGCGGCCAGGGATTGTTGTCGCCGTCGGTCAGTTGCAATACGCGCAGGCTGGCGCCGGCAGCCAGCGCATGCTGGATCAAGCCGCCCAGCGCCAGCGATTCGTCATCGGGATGCGGCGTGACCAGCAGCAGCCGGGCATCGGCCCAGCCTTGCGTGTCGAGCACTTGCGCGGCGGCCACGAATCAACGCCAGCGCGACAACAAGTCCAGCACCACCAGCTCGGAACGCAAGGTGGTGCGCAGATCTTCACGGGCGCGATTGGCGCGCTCGAACCATTGCGCCAGTGCATCGTCCGACAGCTGGCTGACCAGCGCACCGGCTTGCCCACTGGCGCGCAGGCGCATCTCGGCAGCCGCCAGGCCGGCGGCAAACCACAGGCGTTGCGCCAGGTTTTCGTCCAGCCAGCGCTTGCCCACGGTGTAGGCATCGGCCTGGCCACGCGCCAGCGCCGCCAGGTCGTGCGCCACTTGCCGGCGTTCTTCCAGCAAGCCCTGCTCGAACCACTGGCGCGCCAGACCGGGATTGCCGTCGGCAGCGTCCAGCGCATCTTCGGCGCCGTCCACACCGGCTTCGTGCAACCAGTCCAGCGCCACTTCGCGCGTCGGCAGGCGGAAATCCACGCGCTGGCAGCGGCTGCGGATGGTCTGCGGCAAGCGCCACGGCGCGTCGGCCACCAGCATCATCAGGCTGGACGGCGTGGGCTCTTCCAGGGTTTTCAGCAAGGCATTGGCGGCCGACGTCGTCATCGCGTCGGCCGGGTCGATCGTCGCCACCTGCCAGCCGCCCATCTGGCTGGCCATGGCCAGGCGCGCGGACAGTTGGCGCATTTGCTCGACGACGATGGTCGTGCGCAGTTTTTTCGTGTTGGCGTTGATCTCGAACCCGACCGTGACGCGATCGGGATGCGTGCCGGCATCCAGCAACAGGCACGCACGACACCGGCCGCAGGCATCGCCGTCAACCGGTGCATCGCACAACAAGGCACGCACCAGACGTTCGGCAAACACGCGCTTGCCCAGCCCGGCCGGGCCGGCCAGCAACAGCGCGTGCGGCATGGATCCGTTGTCGCGCCGGGCGCGCAACATGGCCCAGGCGTCGTGGTGCCAGGCCGGAAAGCTCATGCCGTCTCGCCTTGCAGCAGACGGTCGACGGCGGCGACCGCATCCGCCAGCACCTGCTCGACGGGCTGGCTGGCGTCGATCACGCAAAAGCGCGCCGGCTCGGCGGCGGCGCGCGCACGATAGGCCGCCCGCACGCGCTCGAAAAACGGCAACGCCTCGCTTTCGATGCGGTCCGGCGCGCCGCGCCCGGCGATACGCTCGTGACCGGCCTGCACCGGCAAATCCAGCAACAGTGTGAGATCGGGTTTGAGGCCATCCACGGCCCAGGCTTCCAACGCGGCAATGCGCGCCTCGGGCTGGCCGCGACCGCCGCCCTGGTAGGCATGGCTGGCATCGGCAAAACGGTCACACACCACCACGCGCCCGGCCGCCAGCGCCGGTCGCAAGATCTCGCGCACCAGTTGCGCGCGCGAGGCAAACATCAGCAACAGTTCGGACTCGGCGCACACGCTGCCGCGCGGCGCGCCCAGCACCAGTTCGCGCACGCCCTCGCCCAGCGGCGTGCCGCCGGGTTCACGCGTGAACAACGCGTCGATGCCGCGTGCTTCGAGGTGCGCGCACAAGCCGGCCAGCAAGGTGCTTTTGCCGGCGCCCTCGCCGCCTTCCAGAGAGATGAACTTGCCACTCATGCGCGCGTTTCCAGCCAGACAGACGGCAAGGGTAACCCGCCGCGCGCGGCTCGACCATGCGCCATCAATGGCAACGCTTGAGCTGGTAGCAGGCCACGGCGCGGTTCTGCTGCGCCAGCGTGTCGGAAAACACGTGTCGACCGCTGCCGTCGCCGCGCGCCACGAAGTACAGCGCCTTGCCCTCGGCCGGATGCAGCGCGGCGTGGATGGCCGGTGCGCCGGGCATGGCAATCGGCGTCGGCGGCAGGCCCTTGTGCAGATAGGTGTTGTACGGCGTGTCGGTGCGCAGGTCCTTGAACGTGATGTCGCCGTTGTACTTGTCGCCCAGGCCGTAGATGACGGTCGGGTCGGTCTGCAGCGGCATGCCGATCTTGAGTCGGCGCACGAACACACCGGCGATGCGTGCGCGCTCATCCGGCTGCGCGGTTTCCTTTTCGATCAGCGAGGCCAGGATCAGCGCTTGATAAGGTGTCTTCAGCGGCAAATCGGCGGCACGCTTGGCCCATTGGCTGGCCAGTTCCTTGTGCATGGCCTGCCAGGCGCGCTTGAGCACGTCCAGATCGGTGTCGCCGCGCACGTAGGCATAGGTTTCGGGCAGGAATCGGCCTTCGGGTTGTTCATCGCCGGCACCGATCTTCTGCATGATTTGCGCGTCACTGAGGCCGGCGCTGTCGTGCACCAGCTCCGGCGCCTTGGCCAGGGCTGCGCGCACCTGCTTGAACGTCCAGCCGTCAACCAGCGTGATGTCGTGCTGCACCACTTTGCCGGTGGCCATGTCGTGCAACAAGGTGGACGGTGTCATGCCCGGCGCAAGCGCGTATTCCCCCGCGTGCAAACGGTTGACCACGTGCATGCGCGTGGCCAGCACCCGCCAGTACCAGCGCGGCGCGGATGACAGATGGCGCTCGCGCACCGTGTCGACCACGCCTTTGAAACTGGTGCCGCGGGCGATGTCGAGCGTGGCGTGCTGGCCCTGGATGGCCAGCGGCGAACGCACGAAGCGTGAATAGTCGTGCCACACGATGCCGGCGGTGGCCAATATCGCGAACAGCACCACGCCCAGCAACAGGCGCAACAAGACGCCGCCATGCGCGTGCTTCATGCGGCCACCGGTCCCGGCAGGCCGGCGGCCCGCCACGCGTGCTGCAACCGGTGCAATGCCGGTGGTATCGGCCAGACATGGTCGGCCAGCTGGCGCACCGGCACGATGCCGCGCACGGCGTTGGTCAGAAACACGCCGTCGGCGGCCTGCAAATCGTGCAATGTCAGATCGGCCACGACGGTATCCGGATACTGCTCCAGCAATTGCGCGCGCGCCGTGCCGGCCACGCCGCAGCGCGTCACTGGCGGCGTGTACAGGCGGCCGTCGATCAGGGCAAATACATTGGCTGACGTGGCGCACGCCACGCGGTCTTCAAGGTCGAGCATCAGGCCCTCGGCGATGGTCGGATCGGTCCATTCACTGCGCGCCAGCACCTGCTCCAGACGGTTCAAATGCTTGAGGCCGGCCAACGCCGGCTGGATGGCCAGACGCATGCCGCACAGATGCATGGCAATGCCGGCATGGTACCAATCGTCCGGCCAATGCGATGCGGACGCAGCGCTCACCATGCGCATCGGTTCAGGCACGGGCGGCGGCGCGTAGCCACGTCGACCACACCCGCGCGTGACGGTGATGCGCACCACGGCGGTGGTCAGCCCGGTGGCCGCCTGCAAGGTTTCCCGCCACAGCGTGTCGGCGTCCGGCGCGACAAAACCCAGGCGTTCACAACCATGTTGCAAACGCGCCATGTGACGCTCCCACAGCGGCACGCGACCAGCGTGCAGCCAGAGGGTTTCGAACAGGCCGTCGCCGTAGCGCAGGCCACGGTCATCGGCCGGCACGCTGGTGGCCGCCACGCCGTTGACCAGGCAACGCGGCGTCATGCGTCGGCTCCCAGCGCGCGTGCCATGCCACGCGCCTTGGCGCGCGTTTCGGCCAGCTCGCGCTCGGCGATCGAATCGACCACGATGCCGGCGCCGGCACGAAACCGCACGCCCCGCGCGGTTTGCGTGAGCGTGCGGATGAGGATGTTCAGATCCATGTCGCCGTTGCGGTCCAGATACCCGATGGCGCCGGTGTAACCGCCGCGGCCCTCGCCTTCCAGCTCGGCGATGATTTCCATGCAGCGGATCTTCGGGCAACCGGTGATGGTGCCGCCCGGGAACACGGCGACGATCAGTTCGCCCGGCGTGACGTCCGCGCGCAAACAGCCGCACACGTTGGACACGATGTGATGCACATGCACATAGGTTTCCAGCGTCATCAATTCGCTCACGCGCACGCTGCCGGGCCGGCACACGCGGCCGAGGTCGTTGCGCTCCAGATCGACCAGCATGACGTGTTCGGCGCGCTCCTTGAGATGCCCCAGCAACTCGCTGCGACGCAAGGCATCATCGTCACCGGGTAGGCGCGGCCGGGTACCGGCGATGGGCCGGGTTTGCACCTGCCCGGCGCGCGATTGAACCAGACGCTCCGGCGACGAGCTGGCCACGGCCCAGTCCGGCTGCTGCCACAGCGCGGCGAACGGCGCGGGATTGGCGCGACGCAAGGCCGCGTACAAGGCCGCCGGCGTCGGCGCGTGCTCAAAACGGGCCTGCCAGGCGCGCGACAGGTTGACCTGAAAAACATCGCCGGCAGCGAGATGATCGTGGATGCGCGCCACGCCGTCGAGAAAGCGCGCGGGATCGTCTTCGACCAGATCGAGCAAGGCCGGCAACGCCGTCATCACCGGGCCGGCTTGCGCCACGTCGGCCGCCAGCACGTCGAGGTTGGCGGCTGCTTCGCGTTCGGCGATCAACCAGGTGCAATCTTCCCGATGGTCGTACAGCACGGCGGCCGGACAGCGCACGGCCATGGCCAGCGGCATCGCTTCGCCGCACGCCGGCAAACGCAGGCGCGACTCCAGCTGGCCGGCCAGCTCGTAACCCAGCCACAACGCCCAGCCGCCGTGGAACGGCAGCTCGTCATCGGCGTTGTCGAACACGCGCTCGCGCCGCCAGGCAGCGTCCAGTTGCGGCAGGAAACGGTTGTCGGCCAGCTCGACGCCATCCAGCAGCAGGCGCCCGTCGGCGCCGAGGCACAACGTGGATTGCGGCAGCGCCAGCAGCACGTCCCAGCGCGACGACGGCGTGCCGGAGGTGACGCTTTCAAGCAGGCAGGGATAGCGTGCGGGATGGCGCGCGGCCAGCGCCGGCAAGTCCACCTTGCCGGACAACCTGCGCGTCACCCACGGCAACGCGCAAGTCTCGACGGTCGCGGCCATCAGGCGCGACGAAACACCAGCGTGCCGTTGGTTCCGCCAAAGCCGAACGAATTGGACACGACGATATCGAGGTCGACGTCACGCGCGGTGTGCGGCACAAAATCGAGATCGCACCCTTCGCCCGGCTCGTCCAGGTTGATGGTCGGCGGCACGATGCCATCGCGCATGGCCAGAATGGAGAAAATGGCCTCGACGCCACCGGCCGCGCCCAGCAAATGGCCGGTCATCGACTTGGTCGAGCTCATCATCAATTTGTAGGCGTAGTCACCGAACACGCGCTTGGCGGCGTCCACCTCGGCCTTGTCGCCCAGCGGCGTGGAAGTGCCGTGCGCGTTGATGTACTTCACGTCGGTCGGATTGACGCCGGCGTCGGCCAGCGCGTGCTGCATGCAGCGGCCGGGGCCTTCACCGCCCGGGCTTGGGCCGGTCATGTGATAGGCGTCGCCGCTCATGCCGAAACCGGCCAGCTCGGCGTAGATGTGCGCGCCGCGCGCCTTGGCGTGTTCGTATTCTTCCAGCATCAGCACGCCGGCACCGTCGGACAGCACGAAACCGTCGCGGCCGGCATCCCACGGACGGCTGGCCTTCTGCGGCTCGTCGTTGCGCGTGGACATGGCCTTGGCCGAGCAGAACCCGCCCACGGCCGTGCCGGTGGTGGCAAATTCGGCGCCACCGGCCAGCATGGCGTCGGCATCGCCGTACTGGATCATGCGCATGGCAAGACCAATGTTGTGCGTGGCCGTGGTGCAAGCCGTCACGCAGGCAATGTTGGGGCCTTTCAAACCCAGCATGATCGACAACTGTCCGGACGCCATGTTGACGATGGAACTGGGCACGAAAAACGGCGAAATGCGACGCGGGCCGCGCTCGTGAAAATCGATGCTGGTCTTTTCGATGGTGTGCAAGCCGCCGATGCCGGCACCGATGGCCACGCCGACGCGATCGGCATTGGCTTCGGTCACCTCGTAACCCGCATCCGCGATCGCCTGCTTGCCGGCGGCGATGCCGTAATGGATGAACGGATCCATCTTCTTGACGTCTTTCGGCGCGATGTATTCGGCGGGATCGAAATCGCGTACCTCACCCGAAATGCGGGTGGGAAAATTGCTGGCGTCAAAGTGGGTGATCATGCCGATGCCACTCTTGCCGGCGGTGATGTTGGCCCAGGCCGTGGCCACGTCATTGCCCACCGGGCTGACCATGCCCATGCCGGTCACTACCACGCGTCGCTTGCTCATGCTTGTCTTCTTCCGTCAATGATCATCGATACCATACGCCCACGCATGTTATCGACCGCAGAAACGCAAACTGCGCCGATTGGCGCAGTTTGCAGGTGCAATGGCACACAGTGCAAGGTTGTCACGGGCATGCGCCCAGCCCCTGCAACCGGTCGCATCAGGCCTCGGTGTGGGCCTTGATGTAATCGACGGCCTGCTGGACGGTGGTGATCTTTTCCGCGTCCTCGTCGGGAATCTCGGTCTCGAACTCTTCTTCCAGGGCCATGACCAGTTCGACGGTGTCCAGCGAATCGGCGCCCAGATCATCCACGAACGACGCAGTGGTGGTGACCTCGTCTTCTTTGACGCCCAGCTGCTCAACGACGATTTTCTTGACGCGCTCTTCGATGGTGCTCATAAGTTCTCTAACCTCCCGAGGGGAAAAAGCCGGCGCATTGTAGTGGCAAAACCTGCCGCCATCCAGCGTCGACCACGATGGTCCAACCTGCCCGATCGGGTCAGATCGCAAAAGAAGGGTAATTGTCCCGCAAAAATTCGCCTGTGGCGACCATTACCCGTGGACTATTGATCGCTCCGTTGAAACACTTCACGTTTTCAACAACTTGCAAGCTTCACGGCATGTACATCCCGCCGTTGACGTGCAAGGTTTCGCCGGTCACGTAGGCGCCGGACGGCCCGGCCAGGAACGCCACGGCATGCGCGACATCCTCCGGCTGGCCCAGCCGTCCCAGCGCGATCTGGCCTTCCAGCGAGCTGCGCTGGTCGTCGGCCAGGGCACGCGTCATGTCGGTGTCGATGAAGCCTGGCGCGACCACGTTGACGGTGATGCCGCGCGAGCCGACCTCGCGCGCCAGCGATTTGGAAAACGCGATCAGGCCGGCCTTGGCGGCCGCGTAGTTGGCCTGCCCCGGATTGCCCGTCACGCCAACCACCGAGCCGATGGAAACAATGCGACCCTTGCGCGCCTTCATCATCCCGCGCATGACGGCCTTGGACAGACGGAAGATCGACGTGAGGTTGGTGTCGATGATGGCCTGCCAGTCATCTTCCTTCATGCGCAGCAACAGCTGGTCGCGGGTGATGCCGGCGTTGTTGACCAGGATCGTGATGGCGCCGAATTCGTCGCTGACGGATTTGACCAGCGCGGCCACGTTGTCGGCATCGGTCACATCCAGCATGCGGCCATGGCCGCCCTTGGCCGCCAGGCGCTCGCCGATCGCCGCCGCGCCCTTGTCGCTGGTGGCCGTGCCGATGACGGTCGCGCCCAGGCTTGCCAGTTCGTCGGCAATGGCCGCGCCGATGCCACGGCTGGCGCCGGTGACGAGGGCGATTTCACCTTCAAGAATGTTGCTCATCAGAGGGTTCCCGTAAACGGAGGGTGGATAAGCGCAGCACATCCACCGATGCAGGCCATTGGACCAGAAAAATGGTGGATGCGCTGCGCTTATCCACCCTACGAATGCTGCAAACGCCTTGCTTCAGGCCCACGCTTCCAGCGCGTCGGCCAGACCATCCGGCGTGCCTATGGCGCGGCCTTCCAGCGCGCGGTCGATGCGCTTGGAAAGGCCGGTCAGCACCTTGCCCGGGCCGCATTCGGCCAGGCGCGTGATACCGGCACCGGCCAGCGTCTTGACGCAATCGGTCCAGCGCACCGGCATGAACAGCTGCTGCTGCAACGCTTGTTGAATGTCGGCCAGATCGTCATGCGCGGCGGCATCGACGTTCTGCACCACCGGCACGCTCGGCACCTGCCAATTCAACGCCTGCATGCGCTCGGCCAGCTTGTCGGCCGCCTCGCGCATCAGCATGCAATGCGACGGCACCGACACGGCCAGCTTGACGACCTTCTTGACGCCCATGCCGGACAATTTTTCCAGCGCGCGATCCACGGCCGCCGCGTTGCCCGAAATGACGACCTGGCCGGGCGAATTGAAATTGGCCGGCGCGACCACTTCGTCACCGGCCACTTCGCGGCAGACCTGCGCGATGGCTTCATCGTCGCCACCCAGAATGGCGGCCATGGCGCCGACACCGGCCGGCACGGCCTGCTGCATCAGGCGCCCGCGCTCGGCCACCAGTACCGCGCCGTCATGCAGCGACAACGCGCCGGCGCACACCAGTGCGGAATACTCGCCCAGGCTGTGACCGGCCAGCATCGCCGGCGTCGCGCCCCCCTGCGCCTGCCACACGCGCCACACGGCCACGCTGGCCGCAAGCAATGCCGGCTGCGTGTTTTCGGTGCTGTTGAGCGTTGCGGCCGGGCCTTCGCTGGCCAGCCGCCACAAATCGACGCCAGCGCCGGCGGACGCTTCGGCAAAGGTTTGTCCGACCAGTGGAAATTGCGCGGCCAGCTCGGCCAGCATGCCGACCGATTGCGAACCCTGGCCGGGAAAAACAAAGGCAAGTTGTGACGACATGAGCGCCCACATCCGTAATGACAAGGTCGGCAGAATAGCCGAATCATTGCAGCGATCGAAATCGAGTGGCCCTCAAAGAAACTCCACTTGAATCGGACACAGGTGACCATGGACTTGTGTAGGAGCCCGCCCGCGGGCGAACAGATCTTGCCATGCACCAGCATCCGGCCATCGCGCGCGGGCGCGCTCCCACCGTGGTCAGTAGCAAGCCACCGCCTGCCGATTCAATCAGAGCTTCCCCAAATGCGACGGCGCGCCAAACCTCGACGCGCCGCACAAACCATGATCGCTGCCGAACTCAATAAGTCAGCAACGCCGACGCCCAAGTGAAACCGCCGCCAAAGGCTTCCAGCAGCAGGTTCTGGCCGCGCTTGACCTGACCCGAGCTGATCGCCGCATCCAGCGCCAGCGGCACCGAGCCGGATGAGGTGTTGGCATGCTTGTCAACGGTGACAATGACGCGCTCCATCGGCAAGTTGAGGCGCTTGGCCGTGGCCTGGATGATGCGCAGGTTGGCCTGATGCGGGATCAGCCAATCGACGTCTTCTTCCTTCATGTCGGCCAGCGCCAGCGTTTCGCCGACCATGGCGTCGAACGTCTTGACCGCAAACTTGAACACTTCGCGGCCCTTCATGCAGATGCGCACGCCGTGATTGGGCTCGTCGGTAAAGCCGACCGACACGCCGACCGGATTGAACAGCAGCTCCTTGTAGCCGCCGTCGGCATGCAGGCAGGTGGCGCGGATGCCCGGTTCATCGGACGCTTCCAGCACCACCGCGCCGGCACCGTCGCCAAACAGCACGCAAGTCTGGCGATCGGTCCAGTCGACCATGCGGGTGAGCGTTTCGGCGCCGATCACCAGCGCCTTTTTGGCCTGCCCCGCGCGGATCATGGCGTTGGCCACGCCCAGCGCATAGACGAAACCCGAGCACGCGGCGTTGACATCGAACGCGCAGCAGCCGTTCGCGCCCAGACGGTTCTGCACCAGGCAGGCAGTGGACGGGAACACCAGATCCGGCGTCGTCGTGCCGATAATCAGAAGATCCAGCTCGGACGCCTTGACGCCCGCGCGCTCCAGCGCCTGCAAGCCGGCCTCGTAAGCCAGATCGCCCGTGGTCTGGCCTTCGGCGGCGATATGGCGCTCCTTGATGCCGGTGCGGGTGCGGATCCATTCGTCGCTGGTGTCGACGACTTTTTCCAGGTCGGCATTGGTCACCACGCGTTCGGGCAACGCGCTGCCAGTGGCGATGATTCGTGCGTAAGTCAGAGTCGTTCCCCTTTAATGAGGTGTAATGGGACAAGGCGGCAACCGCGCAAGAGCGAGACTTTACACCACCCCACCGCCGCAGGCAGCCCGTGGCGGCCGACGCCTGTCCCGGCCGGCCGGACGCCACGCCGGCAGCTCACCACGGAAGACACGGCCACGCTCCGCGCACGCCTCGCAACACATCAGCCAGACTGGGCGGAACACTGGCTCCGGCACACATGACAAGGCCCCGGCAATCGCCACTGCCGGAGCCTCGTTGTTCGACGACCGATCACGCCATCACATGTTGCGTCGGTACTCGCCGCCCACCGCGTACAGCGCGTGGCTGATCTGGCCCAGCGAGTGGTACTTGGTGGCTTCCATGAGCTGCTCGAACACGTTTTTGCGCTCGCGCGCGGTTTGTTGCAGCGTGGCCGGACCGTCCGGGCGCAACGGGTTGCGGGCTTGCTGGAAGGCCCGCACGTTGTCGATCTGCTGGCGCTTGCCTTCCGGCGTGGCGCGGATCAGCTCGATCTTGGTGGCGACCTTGCCGCCATCCTTGCCGAGGAACGTGTTGACGCCGATCAGCGGCAGGCTGCCGTCGTGCTTCTTGCGCTCGTAGTACAGGCTTTCGTCCTGGATCTTGCCGCGCTGGTACATCGTGTCCATGGCGCCGAGCACGCCGCCACGCTCGCTGATGGCCTCGAACTCGCGGTACACGGCTTCTTCGACCATGTCGGTCAGCCGCTCGATGGCGTAGCTGCCCTGCCACGGGTTTTCGTTGAAGTTGAGGCCCAGCTCCTTGTTGATGATCATCTGGATGGCCACGGCGCGGCGCACGGAATCTTCCGTCGGCGTGGTGATGGCTTCGTCATACGCGTTGGTGTGCAGCGAGTTGCAGTTGTCGAACAGCGCGTACAACGCCTGCAGCGTGGTGCGGATGTCGTTGAACTGGATTTCCTGCGCGTGCAGCGAACGGCCCGACGTCTGGATGTGGTACTTGAGCATCTGGCTGCGCGCGGACGCGCCGTAGCGCTC
>DASVGR010000016.1:0-10915 GCA_036379395.1 Rhodanobacteraceae bacterium
ACCGCACCTGTACGCGTTGCCCGCGGCCGCGATCCACGACGTCGTTGCCGGCAACAACCACGGCTACATCGCCAAGCGCGGCTGGGACTGGGCCTCGGGCCTCGGCAGCTTCGATGTCGGGCAGGCGGCAGCCGACCTGTCATCGAGTCAGTGATGTTGCGTTGCTGAGGGTGCGCCCGGTCGGTGTAACAGCCGGCCGAGCGCTGCAAATGCCCCGCCGAAGGTTTGGCGGGGCATTTGTTTTGGTTGTCCGGACTGGACGGTGCGTTGCCCCGCGGTCGCGATTGGAAACCAAAGTCGCTGCCGTGTGGGAAGCGGCTTGCAGCGCGGCGCCGCACTTCTTCTCCCTTCCGCAGGAAGGGAGACTGAGAGGGATGTGCAGCAGTTTGCGCGAAGGTCGCTGGATGGCCATCGCGTCAATGCGCAGCACAGATGTTGCCGTTGCGTTTCGGGTCATGCGGGCGTCATCCCCCCGACGCTGCGCGTTCGCGCTGCGCGCGCGTTCGCTTCGCTCCGCTCCGCCCTTCGTCCCGAAGGGGTGGGCCGAACGCGTCGCTTCGCCAGCCGTAAGTCGATCCACACGTCGACGCCCCGGGTGTGCGCAGCACGGCGCCACACTTCTTCTCCCTTCCGCAGGAAGGGAGACCGAGAGGGATGTGCAGCAGTTGCGCGAAGGTCGCTGGATGGCCGCCGCATCAATGCGCAGCACAGATGTTCCCGTCGCGTTTCGGGTCATGCGGGCGTCATCCCCCCGACGCTGCGCGTTCGCGCTGCGCGCGCGTTTGCTTCGCTCCGTCCTTCGTTCGGCAGGGGGTGATCCGAGCGCGTCGCTTCGCCAGCCGTAGGTCGATCCACACGTCGACGCCCGAGTGTGCGCTCTCCCCCTTCCGGAGGAAGGGGGAATGAGGGGGATGTCTCCCATCGCAACACCTGCATCCCAAACCGCTCGACGGCGAACACAATTGCTTCGTCCCGAAGGTGCCGATCCTTTTGTAGGCACCGCGTTGCAACGCGCAAGGCGCGCGGGATCTTCACGGCGTTGTCTGCTGCCGCGTAAACCACGACGTAGGTCGATCTCGGGAAGCCTGCATCCACCGCCGAACGCGCTTGATCGGGTCACTGCCTTTGCTGTAATCCGGCCCCGGCCGCGTAGACCCCATCCTCAATCCGCAGTGAAATCTGCCTTTGGAACCGGAGCAGGGCTACCCGAGCGGTCCCGAGTCCTGCGCTGGAATCGGGATACGCCTTGTTTCCCGCAGTGAGCCGCGCAGCGTGCCTGAAACGGTCAGGCGAATGGGCGCCCGTATTCGATTGCTGCTTTCATCTCAGCGCTGGCGTGCGGCAGCGCGCGTCAAAGCCGGCCGCGTGCGCACCGACTGCGGTTGCAGTCTTGCCATTTCCGCGGGCGTCTTCAGGACCGCGCCGCGGAAATACCACACGCGCAGCTCCAGCCCGCGCGGGCTGATCCCGATGAACGAGAAGTCGAGGCGGGGCCAGCGGGCCCAGCGCAGCGCCTTGCTGAAGCCCTTGTTTTCCAGTTCGAGCAGGACGCCGATGCAGGGGTAACCGTTGGCCCGTGCGTAGTGCTGCAACACGTCCTGGGAGCGGCGCAGCAGCGGCCGCACCAGCTTGCTGGAACGCCACGCCTGGCCGACGAAGCAGCGGTAGTAGTACAGGGGTTGCCCGAGCCGCGGCAGCACCTTGACGCCGGCGGTCGCGACCGCCGCAAGATTGCCGTTTTCGTCCACGATGTGGGCGACGACTTCCGCCAGCCGGCGCGTGGCCTCGGCGCCCGCGACGTTGGCCTGCTCCCGCAGCCAGAACGCGCGGATGGTGGCGCCGACGGCCGGATCCAGATGCTGCCAGTCGGTGATCGTCTCGTAGCGGTGTTCGGTCGGCATGGGCGCGCGGCGGTAGTGGCGGCTTCGTTACTATAGGCCAAGCACGCGTAGTTTCGGGCCGGCGCTGCCACAGCGGCGCGCCGGTTGCGAACGGGTGCGGCGCACGCGGCGGCCAACCGGGGCCGCGAGGGAGTTGGCGACCGGTACGGCCCTTGTCGCCAACTGCTTGTCGCAATTACACTAACCGGCTCACCGACCCAGCGCGAACCGGGTCCATCCACTCCGGCGGCGGCTTGTGCAAAGGCATCAGGGTGCCGTTGCACAAGCCACGTGCCGGAACCCTCCCATTCATCGAGAAGGCTCCCATGCCGCTTTCCACCGAACAAACCAGCAAGATCATCGAGGAGTACCGCCGCGCGCCGACCGATACCGGCTCGCCGGAGGTTCAGGTTGCGCTGCTGTCCGCGCGCATCCAGCAGTTGTCGGGACACTTCGAGGTCCACAAGAAGGACCACCACTCGCGCCGCGGCCTGCTGAAGATGGTCAATCGCCGCCGCCGCCTGCTGGGTTACCTGAAGGACAAGGATGCCGAGCGCTATCAGGCGCTCATTGGTCGCCTTGGCCTGCGTCGCTGAGCGATCCCGCACGTTTGCATACAGGGCGCCGGCAGCCGTCGCATTCGAACGCTCGCCGGCTTTCGGCGTTCATTGAACGCAACCTTTAAGGACAATTTCCGTGGCTAAAGTAACCAAGACTTTCCAGTACGGCCAGCACGCGGTCACCATCGAAACCGGTGAGATCGCGCGTCAGGCTTCCGGCGCCGTGATGGTCAGCATGGGCGGCACGGTCGTGCTGGTCGCGGCGGTTGCCGCACAAAAGGCGCGTGAGGGGCAGGATTTTTTCCCGCTCACGGTTGACTATCAGGAAAAGTTCTATTCCGCGGGCCGCATCCCCGGCGGCTTCTTCAAGCGTGAAGGCCGGCCGACCGAAAAGGAGACCTTGACCAGCCGCCTGATCGACCGCCCGATCCGCCCGCTGTTCCCGGCCGCGTTCAAGAACGAAGTGCAGGTCGTCGCGACGGTCATGTCGCTGAACCCCGAAGTGGACGGTGACATTCCGGCGTTGCTTGGCGCGTCCGCCGCGCTGACGCTGGCGGGCATCCCGTTCAAGGGGCCGATTGCCGCTGCGCGCGTTGGCTACGCCGACGGCAAGTACCTGCTCAACCCGACCGCAACCGAACTCAAGACCTCGCAGCTCGACCTGGTCGTTGCGGGTACGGCCAAGGCCGTGCTGATGGTCGAATCCGAAGCCAAGCTGCTCAGCGAGGACGTGATGCTGGGCGCCGTGGTGTTTGGCCACAAGGAAATGCAGGCTGCCGTCAAGGCGATCGCCGAGCTGGCCGCCGAAGCCGGCAAGCCGCGCTGGGACTGGAAGGCGCCCGAGCGCGCGCCCGAGCTGGTGGCCGCGGTACACGCGGCGGCGCAGGACAAGCTGGCGCAGGCGTTCACCATCAAGGACAAGCTGCAGCGCCGCGATGCGATTGCCGCGCTGAAGTCGGCGGTGCTGGACGGGCTGAAAGCCCAGGCCGAGGAAAAGGGCTGGCCGGCCGCGGACATTGCCGGCGAGTTCGAGGGCATGGAATACCACACCGTCCGCAACCACGTGCTCGAAACCAGGCAGCGCATCGACGGTCGCGGTCTCGAGGACGTGCGTCCCATCAGCGTGCGCGTCGGCGTGCTGCCGCGCACCCATGGCTCCGCGTTGTTCACGCGTGGCGAAACCCAGGCGCTGGTGACGGTGACCCTCGGCACGGGCCGCGATTCGCAGATCATCGATGCACCGGAAGGCGAGTCGAAAGATCCGTTCCTGTTCCACTACAACTTTCCGCCCTATTCGGTGGGCGAGACGGGCCGCATCGGCAGCCCGAAGCGGCGCGAGATCGGCCACGGCCGCCTTGCCAAGCGTGGCGTGATGGCGGTCAAGCCGTCGATGGAAGAGTTCCCCTACGTGATCCGCTGCGTGAGCGAAATCACCGAGTCCAACGGTTCATCGTCGATGGCGTCGGTGTGCGGTTCGTCGCTGGCCATGATGGACGCCGGCGTGCCGCTCAAGGCGCCGGTCGCTGGCATCGCGATGGGCCTGATGAAGGAAGGCGAGAAGTACGTCGTGCTGTCCGACATCATGGGCGATGAGGATCACCTTGGCGACATGGATTTCAAGGTGGCCGGCACCGAGAACGGCATTTCCGCGCTGCAGATGGACATCAAGATCGACGGCATCACCGAGGAAATCATGCGCACCGCGCTGGCACAGGCGCACAAGGGCCGCATGCACATCCTCGGCGAAATGTCCAAGGCGATCTCGACCGCGCGCGGCGAGATGAGCGAGTACGCGCCGCGGCTGCTGACCATCAAGATTCACCCGGACAAGATCCGCGAAGTGATCGGCAAGGGTGGCGCGACCATCCGCTCGATTACCGAAGAGACCGGTGCCACCATCGACATCTCCGACGACGGTACCGTGGTCATCGCCTCGGTCAACCGTCAGGCTGCCGATGCCGCCAAGCATCGCATCGAACAGATCGTGGCCGACGTCGAGCCGGGCCGCATCTACGAAGGCAAAGTCGCCAAGATCATGGACTTCGGCGCCTTCGTGACCATCCTGCCGGGCAAGGACGGTCTCGTGCACGTCTCGCAGATTTCCAACGAGCGTGTCGAGAAAGTGTCCGATTATCTGACTGAAGGCCAGACCGTGAAGGTCAAGGTGCTCGAAGTCGACAAGCAGGGCCGTATCCGCCTGTCCATGAAGGCCATCACGGCCGAAGAAGCCGCCAGCTGATTCGGGTGTGATTCCTTCTGGTCGTGAAAAACCGGCGTCCATGGACGCCGGTTTTTTCATGCGTGGAAGCAATGCACGTGGTAGATAACGCCGGCCCGTGACGCTGGTTCCACCCGCGGCGGCGTGTGCACGCCGCGCGCGGACGGCAAGTGTTCAGGGCGTATGGTGGTGTGTTCCGGTCGAGTACCGGCGCCGCTTGCGCCACCAGCGCAGCAGACCGTAGGACAAGCGGATTTTTTCCTGACCGACTGGCAAGTCAGCGCGTGCAAACACCCACGACGACTTGCTGAACGCCACGCGCTGCTCGGGATACACGCTGCGATGGCCGATGATGAGGTAGGCGGCAACACAGGCCCCGGCGACATACAGCGTCGAGTCCGAACCGAACAACTCCACGCCCATCAGGATGGCGGCGATGGGCGCGTTGGACGCCGAGGCCACCACGGCGACCAGTCCCACGGCGGCGCCGAGGGCAGGCGAGACACCGAGAAAGTGGGCGAATGCGCCGCCGGTCACCGCGCCGATCACGAACTGCGGCGTCACGATGCCGCCGTAAAAACCCGAGCCAAGCGTGATGGCCACCAGCAGGGCTTTCCACAAAAAACCCAGGTACGGCATCGTATCGCCGTGCAGCGCCCGATCCATCATCGGCAAGCTCAAGCCCAGATATTGCGTGGGCACCACAAGAATGAGCAGCGCCAGCACCACGCCGCCCATCAATGGCATCAATGGCGGCCACAGGCCCAAGCGTGCGTGGACCCAATCGAATACCTGGTGCGAACGATGCAACAGCTCGACGAATATCCATGCCGCCGCACCACAAAGGATGCCGATGATCACCGTCTTGATGAACAACCATTCGGTGAAATGACCGGCGAAATCGATGACGTAGTGCGGGTAGGGCACGCCCAGGTGCAGTGAGACTTCGTAGGCCGTCACGCCACTGACGATACCCGGGAACAGGAAATCGTGGCGGATACGGCCGATGGCCAGCAGCTCCACGCCGTAGATGGCGCCGGCGATGGGTGTACCAAACACGCTGGCGAAGCCCGCGCTGACACCGCAGGCCAGCAGGCGCTTGCGCATTTCGTGGTTGAGGTGCAGCACGCGTCCGACGCCGGCGGCGATGGATGCGCCGATGTGCGAGCACGGGCCTTCCTTGCCGGCCGAGCCGCCGCAGCCGAGCGTGATCAACGCCGCCACCGGCTTGATCCACAGGGTCCGAAACGGCATACGCCCGCGCTGCTCGTTGACGGCGACGATGGCGTTGTCCTTGTAACCGCTGCGACTGAGCTTGTAGCCGTAGAACAGCAGCAGGCCGTTGGCCAGTCCCGCTGTCGGCAGCAATGCCATCTGCAACCACAGTGGCGCCGCATACGCGCGGCCGGCTGTAGCGAACAGCACTCGAAGGAACAACGTGCAGCCGACGCCGATGATGGCCCCCGTCGCTATCGAAAGCACCAGCCATTGCACCACGGTCGCGAGCATCACCAGTGGCTCGGCTAGATAGAAACGGCGCATGGGATGGGTATCGGGGCGGTCGACGGAGCGGCGATTATACATCGCGTCACGTGCGGCTTTGTGTCAATTTGCCGGCAAAGCCAGTGGTGGCAACGCTTGCCACCGCCGGCGGTCTGCGTCAAGGTAGAAAGGCATTCCGGTTTTGATGCTGGTCAGTTTTTCGTGGGAACGCTGCCTGCAACATTTCGACATGGCTGCAAGCAACGTGTTGCTGGTTGTTGAACTGTCTGTCGCAAGGGAACTTTTCCATGTCTGATCCGAATGTCTCCGTCCGACCGCCCAATCAATGGCCCGCCATTGCGACTACCGCCTTGCGCGTCGCTTTCGGCATCATCTGGTGCGTGGGGGCCGTGCTGATCTGGTCGCCCGATTTTGCCGTGCATTATGTCGGCTATCTGCACAATGCCTCGCATGGTCAACCGGGCTGGCTGGCCGGCTGGTTTTCCATGTGGATCGCCCTGGTGACACCCAACGCGGGCGTGTTCGTGTGGCTGACGCGCATTGTCGAGTCGATTATCGCGCTGGCCTTGCTGACCGGTTTCGCGCGTCGCTCGATCTATGTTTTCGGCGCCATTTTCAGCCTGCTGGTATGGAGTACCGCCGAAGGGTTTGGCGGGCCGTACGCCGTGGGTGCCACCAATCTGGGCACGGCCATCAGTTACGTGCTTATTTTCGTGGCCCTGATCGGTCTGGATTATCGTGCCGGCTTCGTGCCGTACAGCCTCGACTACGTCATCGAGCGACGCTGGCCCAGGTGGAGTGTCATTGCCGAATGGCGCCGCGAGGCGATGGTGCCTGCCGCGCCCAGGGTGTTGCCGTGGCGCGTGCAGGTGCCGGCCATGGCCGCCATCGTGGTGCTGCTGGTGTTCCTGATCGGCGGACTGCACAGCGCGTTCAACGTGAAGTCGGCTTCTCCGGTCGCCGCCGCCGCTGCCGTGTCGCCGTTGGCGCTGGCCGAAACCGGCCCCATGGAACACGTGCGTGATGCGCGGTTGCCGCCGCTGATCGGTACCGGCGACAGCGTGGACGTCCATCTGGTGGCGTCCGACGACAAGGTGTCGATTGCCAACGGCGTGGATTACGACGCGTGGACGTTCGGTGGCACCGTGCCGGGGCCGATCATCCATGTGCGCCAAGGGCAGACCGTCAACGTGACGTTCACCAACCGCGGCACCATGCAGCACTCGATCGACTTTCATGCCGCGATGACACCGCCCAGCCTCCATTACGTGGAGATCATGCCGGGGCAGACGATCAAGTTCTCGTTCGTGGCCAATACGCCGGGCGTGTTCCTGTACCACTGCGGCACCCCGCCGGTGCTGCTGCACATCGGCAACGGCATGTACGGTGCGCTGGTGGTCGACCCGGCCACGCCGTTGCCTCCGGCTGCTGAAAGCTACGTGATCGTGCAGAGCGAATGGTATACGCGGCAGATTGCCGGCAAGTTGATGGGCGCGGATTTTGAAAAGATGAAGCACGAGCAACCGGACGAAGTGGTCTTCAACGGTACGGCATTCCAGTACAAGGATCATCCGTTGACGGCCACGGCGGGCCAGCGCGTGCGCATCTACTTCGTCGATGCCGGCCCCAGCCTGTGGAGTTCGTTCCACGTCATCGGCGGCATCTTCGACAAGGTGTATCCGGACGGCGAGACGGCGCATGCCTTGAGTGGCGTGTCGACTTACAGCATCGGCCCGGGCGCCGGCGCGATCTTCGATCTGGTCTTTCCGGAGCCGGGGCGGTATCCGTTTGTCGATCACGACATGGCCCACGCCATGATGGGAGCGCAAGGCGTCATCGACGTGCGCGCGCCCGGCGGGCAAGCCGCTGCCGCCCCCAAGCCGCCGATCAGCGAGGCCGCGCCGCTGCCCGCGGCGCAGGCAAACGGACCGGCTCCCGAACCGGCCGGGCCGTACACGTTTGATGCGGTCAAGGGGGCGCAACTGTATGCCTCGCATTGCGCGGCTTGCCATCAGGCCACCGGTGCGGGTCTGCCGGGAGCTTTCCCGCCACTCAAGGACGATCCGGCAGTGAACGATCCGGATCCCGCGCTGCAAATCTCGACCATCCTGCACGGAGCGCACGGCCGCACCATCGGCGGCAAGACCTACGCCACGGCGATGCCTCCGTTCGCCAGCCAGCTGAACGACACCGACATCGCCAACATCGTCAACCACGAACGCACTTCGTGGGGCAATCATGGCAAGCAGGTGACGGCCAGTGACGTGAAAAAAGTGCGGGCCGCGGGGACGCGAAAATAGGGATGTTTCGTGTCACGCCGGCGGCGGATCATCACGAAATGGCCGTCGCCGGTGTTCAATGGCTGGTCTGGCCGTAAGGGGCCGGTTACGTCTGCAAGGTATAGAATGCGGCGTCATGGATTCCCACATCACGCAACCGCTGGCAGCGACGGATCCGGATGATTCCCGCCTGCCGGCGTCCAGACGCCTGCGCCTGCTGCTGGCCAACTTTCGCCATCATCCTGGGCGGCTGATCGAGCCCCTGTTGTATCCGTTGTATCGCTGGTACGAACATCACCTGATGCATGAGGTGACGCGTGCCACGGTGCCGATGCACATTGGCCTGATCCTGGATGGCAACCGCCGCTTTGCGCGTGATCTGGGCATGGATATCACTGCTGGACACCGCTTCGGCGTCAGCAAGCTGCGTGAAGTGCTTGAATGGTGTCTGGATCTGCACGTGCGGCATGTCACCCTATATGTTTTCAGCACCGAAAATTTCAGCCGTTCGGACCAGGAGGTCGAATGCCTTCTGGATCTTTTCGTGCGGGAAAGCGCGCGCCTGCTGGAATCGCCCCGCATCAAGGCCGAGCGGGTGCGGGTGCGGGTGATAGGCCAGCGTCATCGATTGCCGGCACGCGTGGTGCAAGCCAGCGAGGAGCTGGAAAACTCCACGGCGGCCAACGACGGCATGTTGTTGAACATCGCGTTGGCGTACAGCGGTCGCGAGGAAATCACCGATGCCGTCAAGGGGTTGCTGGGCGCGGCGGCGGCACGCGGCCAGTCGATGGAGTCGGTGATCGCGGATTTGAAGCCGGCTGAAATCGAGCGTTATCTGTACACCGAAGGCACGCCGGATCCGGATTTCATCATCCGCACCAGCGGCGAGCAGCGGCTGTCGGGTTTCATGACCTGGCAGGCGGCCTACAGCGAGTTCTATTTTTGCGACGTGCTGTGGCCGGCGTTCCGGCGCATCGATTTTCTGCGCGCGGTGCGCACGTACCAGAATCGGCAACGTCGCTACGGTCGCTGAACGATTTCGGCAGGCACAAAAAAACGGGGCCGCGTGGCCCCGTTTTTTTTTGTGGAACGCGGCGCTCAGGCGCCCAGCAGTTCCTTCATGGTGTTGGCCAGTTCGGCCTCGTTGACCGGCTTGGTCACGTAGCCCTTCGCGCCTTGGCGCAGGCCCCACATGCGGTCGGTGTCCTGGTCCTTGGTGGTCACCAGGACGATCGGAATGTGCGCGGTATCGGCGTCCTTGCTGATCGAACGGGTGGCCTGGAAACCGTTGAGGTTGGGCATGACCACGTCCATCAGGATCAGGTCGGGCTTTTCGCTCTTGGCCATCTGGACGCCGGCGGCGCCGTCCTCGGCGGTCAGGGCTTCGTGCCCCAGTTTTTCGACGATGCGTTTGATGCCAAGCAGCTGTGACGGAGAGTCGTCGACGATAAGAATGCGGGCCATTGCAATTCCCCATGTTGGTACGGCAGAAGCGAAACCGGAGGCTGGCTGAAACCGGCGGTGACGCATGTTGAAAAGGTGGAACAGTTGAACGTGATGCGGTCAGGGTGGCGCCTGATCGGATCGCAAGGACACTACCGTACGCCCAAACGACGCGCCAGCCAACATGTGGTTGAACACGTCGGGCAGGCCGTCGAGAGTGACGGTGGCGGTGTGGATGTCGGTCAGATGAGCCGGTTTCCAGTCGCTGGCAAGGTGCTGCCAGACTTCCTCGCGAATGGCGCGTGCGGTGCCGGCCGAAGCCACACCCAGCAGGCTCACGCCACGGATGATGAACGGCATGACCGTGGTGGCAAGCTTGGCGCTGGCGGCCAGTCCGCAGCTGGCGACGTTGCCGCAGGGCGATGTCGCGGCCAGCAGGGATGCCAGCATGTCGCCGCCGACGGTATCCAGCGCGCCACCGAAGCGGGCCGAAACCATGGCCTTGCCGCCGGCGTCGATGGCCTGGCGCGGCAGGCATTCGTGCGCGCCGATCTGGCGCAGGAAATCGAAGCGGTCGGTCTTGCCGCTGATGGCGTGCACCTCGTAGCCGGCACGCGCGTAGATGTCCACGGCCAGCATGCCCACGCCGCCGGTGGCGCCGGTCACGGCCAGCGGGCCGAGGTCGGGCGTTTGCCGGTTTTCGTGCATGCGGTACAGGCCCAGCGCGGCGGTGAAGCCGGCAGTGCCCAGGATCATGGCTTCTTCGAGGCCGAGTCCGGCCGGCAGGGGAATGGTCCATTGCGCGGGCAGGCGCAGGTATTCGGCGTAGCCGCCGTCGCGCGTTTCGGACAGGCCGCAGCCAGTGCACAGCACTGCGTCGCCTTCCTTGAACGCCGGGTCGGTCGAGGCGACCACGTGACCAGCCACGTCGATGCCGCCGACCAGCGGGAAGCGGCGCAGGATCTTGCCCTTGCCGGTGCCGGCCAGCGCGTCCTTGTAGTTGACGGACGAGAAGGCCGTGCGGATGACGAC
>DASVGR010000017.1:0-8437 GCA_036379395.1 Rhodanobacteraceae bacterium
TGTTCGCGGTGACGGCCCTGGTCGGCCGCGCGCGTGGCAAGTACGCCATCAAGGCGCCGGCGACCAGCGGCCATCCGCTGTTCGAACGCGCCTACCGCATCCAGATGAACACGCTGGAGCAGACGGTGCTGTTCCTGCCGACACTGTGGCTGGCCGCGCATTTCGGCAACGCATCCTGGGCCGGCGTGCTGGGGCTGGTGTGGATCGCCGGGCGTGTCGTGTACGTCATCAGCTACAGCCGCGATCCGGCCAGACGCGGGACCGGCTTCGTGATCGGCATGCTGGCCTGGCTGGGCCTGCTGATTCTGGCCATCTACGGAGTGGTCCGGCTGTTCGCGTAACTGCCGCACCGGCCCGGCCTTTCGCCAAGAAACATGCGTCATCCGGCAAATTTGATGTGCGACAAAAAGCCGCAGTTCAGGTTGGCCGGCGCATGCTGAACCTCAGGTCAACGTGCGTGAGGTGGCATATGACCGAGCATTGGCAGTTTTTGAAAGAGAGCGACCATTCGTTTGGCCTGTTTTATCCGATGCACTACACGATCGCCGTGTTCGAGACGATCGAAATGGCGCAGGCGGCACGCGAGCGGTTCCTGTCCAGCGGCTTTCCGGCCGATGACGTGGCCGCCGTTTCCGGCGCGTTCGTGCTCAACCATCTGGAAAACGAGCACCAGCTGCACTGGTTCGGCCGGCTGGAAGCGCAAGTGGCGCGCATCATCGGCAGCGAGGCCAATTTCCTGGCCAACGATGCCTACTTGGCCCACCTCGGCGGCGCGTTCCTGTTTGTCTACACGCCGACGCATGCCAAGGCGGAACAGGCGCGCGACTTGATCCGCAGCGCGCATCCAATGGCCGCGCGGCGTTATCACCGCGCCGGCGTGGAGTCGATCTGCTATCCGTCGCGACAATCGTTGTCGTAATGCCGCTTTCGTTTTGTCGCCTGCGGGCGACGCGGGGCGATGCGAGGCGACGACCCGCGCGTTCTTGGCAGAACCGTCGTGCGCAGGCGCGCTCCTGCCACAATCACGCCGCGCCGTGACACGCAATACGCTCGCTCTTATCTGGCCCGCTCTTATTTGGCGATTTCCAGCGCCAGAAGTTGCGGCGCCAACGCGCGGCCGACGTAGCCATGCGAGCCGATGGCGGTGAGGCCGGCCTGACGAAATTGGCGCCGATACCAGCTTGCCTCGCGTTCGGTGTAATCCACGTCGTCACCTTCGGTGGCGTCGCTGGCGGTGAACACTTCGATGAACGCCACGCCGGCCAGCAATTCGTCAAAACCGGCCAGACCACGGCGGATCTCGCGCGCATCGAGGTAATGCAGCACGTTGGTGCACAGGATGAGGTCGAACGGTTCGTCGAAGCGCAGGTATTCCAGCGCCGCAAAACGCACCAGGCCGATGTTGCGCGTACGCCCGAAACGTTCCACCACGTAGGGACTGGCATCCAGCCCACGATAGGCGGCTTTGGGCCGCAACTTCAGCAACGGCGCGCGCCAGTGCGCCTCGCCGCAACCGACATCCAGCACATTGCGGACCGGCCGGCCGAGGTAGTACTCGGCCATGCTCACGGCCAGCGCGACCTTGCGCCGGACTTCCGCCGGCGAAGCCACGGCGTGTTCCGGGTCGCGATACCATTTGTCGAAATAGGCGCGGTCGTAGGTCTTTTGCATGCGCCGAGCATAACGGCAAAGCGCTCTGCTAAGGTTGGCCGATTCCACCTGGAAGCCGTGCCATGACACGCTTTGCGTTGCTGTCTTCCGTTCTTGCCTTGGCCATCGCGGCCACGTTGCCGGCCCCCGTCGTCCACGCGGCCGATGCGCACGCCACGCCAACCGACAAGGCCATCCTGGCCGCTTCCCGTCCATCGGAATGGCGCGTGCTGGACCAGTCCGAACTGCTTTACATGCGCCTGCCGCATCACCATCGCGTCATCATCGAACTGGCGCCAGCCTGGGCGCCGCTGCACGTGGCCAACATCAAGACGCTGGTGAACGAGCATTATTTCGACCACACCAGCGTCTACCGCGTGGCCGACAATTTTGTCGCGCAGTGGGGTGATCCCGACGGCGACAATCCGAAAAAAGCCAAGTCGATGGGCAAGGCCAAGACCACCTTGCCGCCGGAATTCACGCGGATGCTGGACGGTTCGCTCAACGTGGTGCGCCTGTCCGACGGTGACGTCTACGCGCCGCGCGTGGGTTTTTCGCACGGCCTGCCGATGGCGTGGGATCCGGCCACCAACAAGGCCTGGCTGGTGCAGTGCTACGGCATGGTCGGCGTGGCACGTGACGTCAATCCGGACAGCGGCAACGGCAACACGCTGTACGTGCCGATCGGCCAGGCGCCACGCCAGATCGACCACCAGCTGGCCGTGGTCGGCCGCGTGGTGCAAGGCATGCAATGGCTATCGAGCCTGCCGCGCGGGCCCAAGCCGATGGGCGTGTACACCCACCCGTGGCAACGCACGCCGATCCTGTCGATCCGCCTGGGCACGCAAGTGCCGACCAGGGATCGCCTGCATCTGGAAGTGCTGCGCACCAGCAGCAAGACGTTCGCCAGGCTGGTCGACGCCACGCGCAACCGGCACAACGCGTTTTACACGCAGCCGGCCGGCCACGTCGGCATCTGCAACATGCCGTTGCCGGTGCACAAGGTACCTTGATCCTCTGGCTTCAATTCGATTGCGTGATCGCGTCGTCTTGTATCGGAAGCTTTCCCGCGCCTAAAGTGACGGGACAGCAGCGCGTGGAGGTGTGATCATGGGCAAGCGCAACCGCCTCATTGCCGGTTTGGGCAGCGTCGTTGCCACCGCCTGCCTGCTGCTGTCCTGCTGGCCGCCCCGCGCCGAGGCCGCCCCGCCGCAGGCACCGGAATTCGTCGGCATCACGCACTGGATCAACTCCAAACCGCTGACCATGAAAGCACTGCGCGGCAAGGTGGTGCTGATCGATTTCTGGGCCTACAGCTGCATCAATTGCCTGCGCACGTTTCCGCACGTGACCGGCTGGTACGCCAAATACAAGGACAAGGGCCTGGTTGTGGTGGGCGTGCATTCGCCCGAATTCACGTTCGGCCAGGATCCGGCCAACGTCGAGCGCGCGGTCAAGCGCTTCGGCATCACCTACCCCGTGGCCATGGACAGCCACATGGCCACCTGGCGCGCCTGGCACAACCAGTACTGGCCGGCCGAGTACCTCGTCAATCGCCAGGGCCAGGTGGTGCTGCATCATTTTGGCGAAGGTGAATACCTGGCCATGGAAAACGCCATCCGCCAGCAGCTGGGCCTGCCGCCGACCACCCACGCCGTCGCCGGCGGGCCGGATCTTGCCGCCATCGCCTCGCCGGAAATGTATTTCGGCAGTGCCCGCCAGCAATATCAGGCCAACGCCTTCCGGCCGCCGCAAGCCTTGCCACCAACCGGCGTGCCACCCGGTTTCATGCTGCATTCGAACACGACCTACGCACACGACTACCAGCTGACGGCCAAGCTGGAACTCAACCGTTTCGCGCTGGGCGGACGCTGGCGGACCACACCGCAATACGCCGAGCTGCTGGACGATCACGGCCGCATCCGCCTGCACTTCCAGTCCGGCAAACTGTACATGGTGGCGTCCAGCGACAAGCCGGTCACGCTCATCATCACCGTCGACGGCAAGAAGCAGCCGCCGGTGACGGTGCACGCCAGCCGTCTTTACACGTTGTATGACAGCAATGACTACGCCTCGCACGTGGTCACCATCGACATTCCGCACGCGGGCTTCAAGGCCTTCACGTTCACTTTCGGCTGACGGAAAACATCATGCGCGCATCCCGACTCGTCCTGCCTGCCCTCGCCGCCCTGACTTTGTCGCTCGCGGCCTGCGCGCCACCGCCGATCTACAAGACCGGCCCGGATACCGTCACCGCCTCGCCGCAAGCCGTCGCCCACGCGCCGGAGCAGTTCCAGCATCGCGAGGTGATCTGGGGCGGCCGTGTCGTCAAGGTGACCAATCTGGCGACCAAGACGGAAATCGAGCTGCTGGGTTATCCGTTGGATCGTTCGCAACGGCCCGACGTCGGCGCCAAACCGGGCGGACGTTTCATCGCCGTGGTTCCGGGCTATCTCGAACCGCTCAACTTTCCGCCCGGCAGCCTGATGACCGTCGCCGGCCCGATCAAGGGCATGCGCAGCGGCAACGTCGGCAAATCGGCCTACGTGTTCCCGCTGGTCGAAGCCAACGAACACCACCGCTGGACCGCCGAGGAAATGCGCAGCCCGTGGTCGAACGTGCATTTCGGCGTGGGCATCGGCACCGCATTCTGACCCGCCGCGCGGCCGCGGCATGGCGCCGCAATGATCGTCATCAGGCCAACCGGCCACCGGCAGCCGCTACAATGCGCGCATGGACAGGACCACCCCATCGCCCGGTGCGTCCGGCTTTTCGGGCCCGCTGGAGGTCTCGCATCTGCCGCCGCGCGGCGCCCGCCGGTTTGCCCGCGTCAACGCCGCCGCAGCGCCGACCAGCCGCGGCGAGGAAGTGGTCATTCGCGACAGTCGCCAATTGTGGCTGCGCCCCATCGAACCGACCGACGTGGATGCCATCCGGCGTTGCTTCACGCGCCTTTCCAGCGAAGAAATCCGCATGCGCTTCATGTACCTGCTGCGTGAATTGCCGCTGCCGATGGCGCACCAGCTGTGCTCGCTCAACCCCGAAATCGCGTTTGCCAACGTGGTGATGGACCACACCGTCACGCCGGTCGAAATGCGTGGCGTCGGCCGCATCTACATCGACGCCACCTGCAACCAGGCCGAATTTGCCGTGCTGGTGGAAAAAGCCTGGACGGGTTTCGGCCTGGGCGCGCTGCTCATGCAACGTCTGGTCGACGAGTGCGAACGGCGCGGCCTGAGCCGTCTGTGGGGCTACGTGCTCAACGAAAACCGGCCGATGCTGGACCTGTGCCGCCGCCTCGGCTTCAAGCGCAAGACGATGGAAGGCGATCCGACCACCGCCATGCTGACGCTCGACTTCGACTGAAGCCGACACCACACCTGCGGAAGCCTCGAAAAATCATCCTTCCCCTTGTAGGAGCCCGCCCGCGGGCGAAAGATTCTTGCCACAAACCAATATCTGGCCATCGCGCGCGGGCGCGCTCCCACAACGCGCTCCCACAATAAAGGCGGCAGCGGGACGTTTGCTAAAATGGCGGTCTTGAATTTCTTTTGCACTGGCCGCTGCCTGCGACCGGTGCTGCTTTCTGTGGGTAACGATCCATGTTGCTTCTCAATCCTTCCCTGCCGACCACCGCCAAACAACGCCGCTTCTGGGTCACTCCGGACGGCTCCGCCAGCGCGCTGGCCATCGCCTCGGCCGCGCGCCAGCATGACGGCCTGCTGGTGGTCGCCGCGCGCGACAACCTGCGCGCGCGGCAATGGGAAGACGAGCTGGCCGTGTTCGCCGACGAAATGCCGGTGCTGCACTTTCCGGGCTGGGAAACGCTGCCCTACGACCTGTTCAGCCCGCACCCCGAAATCGTCTCGCAGCGCATCGCCACGCTGTACCGGCTGGCCGGCGTCGAGCGCGGCATATTGATCGTGCCGGTCGGCACCTTGATGCAACGGCTGGCGCCGCGCAGCTACATCACCGGCTCGGGCCTGGCCGTTCGCGTGGGCGAAAAACTCGATCTTGAAGCCGAGCAGCGGCGCCTGGAAGCAGCCGGCTACCGGCACGTGCCGCAGGCCGGCGAGCCGGGCGATTTTGCCGTGCGCGGCGCGCTGATCGACATTTTCCCGATGGGTACCGAGCTGCCCTACCGCATCGAGCTGTTCGACAACGAGGTCGATTCCATCCGCAGCTTCGATCCCGAAACCCAGCGCTCGCTGGACAAGGTCGACGCCGTCGAGCTGCTGCCTGCGCGCGAGTTTCCACTCACCGACGAGGCCACGCACGCGTTCCGCAACCGCCTGCGCGAACGCTTTCCCATCGACGTGCGCCACTGCCCGCTTTACCAGGACATGAAGCAGGGCACCACGCCCGGCGGCATCGAGTATTACCTGCCGCTGTTCTTCGAAAAAACCGAAACACTGTTCGACTACCTCGACACCAGCGCCATGTTTCTGCTTGACGACGGCGCGCTGGATGCGGCCGAAGCGGTCTGGAAACAGGCCGGCGACCGCCACGAGCAGCGTGCGCACGACATCGAACGGCCGATCCTGCCGCCGGCCGAGCTGTATCTCGCGCCGGACCGCCTGCGCGGCCGCCTCAACACCTGGCGCACGGCCGAATTCGTCGCGCCGGAACACGAGCACGCCGCGCCACTTGGCACGCATGCCGTCCCCGACGTCGTGCTGCCGCAACGCGTGGAAGCCGGCGCGCCGATGCTGCAACGCTTCATCGAAGGCTTCGACGGCCGCGTCATCATCTGCGCCGACACCGCCGGCCGCCGCGAGGCACTGTTCGAGCTTTTGGGCGCACGCGGCGTGCGCGCCACGCCGGTCGAAAGCTGGCAGGCGTTCCTCGCCGCCAACGGCCAACCACACACTCTCAACCTGACCGTCGCGCCATTCGAGAAAGGCTTCATCCTCGACCAAAGCCGCATCGCGGTCCTGACCGAGCACGAACTGCTGGGCGAGCGCGCGGCGCAATCGCACCGCCGCAAGGGTCAGGTCAAGGCGCGCGATCCCGAGTCCATCATCCGCGATCTGAACGAGCTGGAAGAAGGCGCGCCGATCGTCCACATCGACCACGGCGTCGGCCGCTATTGCGGTCTGGAGACGCTGGACGTCGGCGGCAGCCCCGGCGAATACCTCGTCATCGCATACGCCAAGGGCGACAAGTTGTACGTGCCCGTCGCGCAGCTGGATCTGGTCAGCCGCTACACCGGCACCTCGCCCGAAAACGCGCCACTGCACTCGCTGGGCGGCGAAGCGTGGGCCAAGGCGCGGCGCAAGGCGGCGGAAAAAGTGCACGACGTGGCCGCCGAATTGCTGGCCATCTACGCGCAACGCGCAGCACGCAAAGGCACCGCCACCGACATCGACCGCGCGCTGTGCCGCCAGTTCGCCGCCGGCTTTCCGTTCGAGGAAACACCCGACCAGGAACAGGCCATCGCCGCCGTGCTCAACGACATCGAAGCACCACGCGCGATGGATCGCGTGGTCTGCGGCGACGTCGGTTTCGGCAAGACGGAAGTGGCCCTGCGCGCGGCCTTCGCCGTCGCCAGCGCCGGCCGCCAAGTCTGCCTGCTGGTGCCGACCACGCTGCTGGCGCAGCAGCACTACAGCAATTTCCGCGACCGCTTCGCCGACTGGCCGCTCACCGTCGAAGTGCTCTCGCGCTTCCAGTCAAACAAGGAGGCCTCGGCCGCGCTGGACAAATTGGCGGCCGGCAAGCTCGACGTCATCATCGGTACGCACAAGCTGCTCGGCGACGGCGTGCGCTTCAAGGATCTGGGCCTGGTCATCGTCGACGAGGAACAGCGTTTTGGCGTGCGCCAGAAGGAAAAGCTCAAGAAGCTGCGCGCCGAAGTCGACCTGTTGACGCTCACCGCCACGCCGATTCCGCGCACGCTCAACATGGCCATGAGCGGCCTGCGCGACCTGTCCATCATCGCCACGCCGCCGGCGCACCGCATGGCGGTCAAGACCACCATCGGCCAGTACAACGCGGCCACCATCCGCGAGGCGCTGCAGCGCGAACTGGCGCGCGGCGGCCAGGTGTATTTCATGCACAACGAGGTCAGCTCGATCGAACGCGCCGCGCGCGAACTGGCCGAATTGATGCCCGAAGCACGCATCCGCATCGCCCACGGCCAGATGCCCGAGCGCTCGCTGGAACAGGTCATGCTGGATTTTCACCGCCAGCGCTTCAATGTGCTGGTGTGCACGACGATCATCGAATCGGGCATCGACATCCCCACCGCCAACACCATCATCATCGACCGCGCCGACCGCTTCGGCCTGGCGCAATTGCACCAGCTGCGTGGCCGCGTCGGTCGCTCGCGCCACCGCGCCTACGCCTACCTCATCGTGCCCGAAAAACGCGCCATGACGAGCGACGCGCGCAAGCGCCTGGAAGCGCTCGCCTCACTGGAAGAACTGGGCGCGGGCTTCACCCTGGCCACGCACGATCTGGAAATCCGCGGCGCCGGCGAGCTGTTGGGCGAGGAGCAATCCGGGCAGATCCAGCAGATCGGCTTCGGCCTGTACAACGAATTGCTGGAGCGCGCCGTCAAGGCGCTCAAGAGCGGCAAGGTGCCCGATTTCGACCTCACCGACGACCACGAAACCGAAGTGGTGCTGCACGCGCCGGCGCTGATTCCCGACGACTACCTGCCAGACGTGCACACGCGCCTGACGCTGTACAAGCGCATCGCCAGCGCGCGCGACGACGACGCCCTGCGCGATCTCAAGATCGAAATGATCGACCGTTTCGGCCTGCTGCCCGACCCGGTCAAGCA
>DASVGR010000018.1:0-7774 GCA_036379395.1 Rhodanobacteraceae bacterium
CACAAGGTCGGCGCCAAGTTCCTTGACCTTGTCCCGGATTTCGTCAGCCTTGCCGGTGCCGATGAAAAAGCGCGGGTTCGGCGCATCGGCGCGGGCACGCACGCTGCCAAGGACCTCGGCGCCCGCGGAGCGCGCGAGTTCGGTGAACTCTGCGCCGCGCCGCGCGGCAGCGGCATTGCCGGGGTACGGCAGCACCAGCAGCGCGCGTTCACCCCGCTTGGCCCGTTCGAACAGGGCTCAGCCCTCGACCGGCGCAGCGGCCGGATCAGCCGCGTCTTCCGGGCCGACCTTGACGGCGCGACTCGGCACCACGGTCGAGATCGCGTGCTTGTACACCATCTGGCTGACCTGGTTGCGCAGCAGCACGACAAACTGGTCGAACGACTCGACCGTGCCCTGCAACTTGATGCCGTTGACCAGATAAATGGCCACCGGCACGCGCTCGCGCCGCAACGCGTTCAAAAACGGATCTTGCAATGATTGTCCCTTGGACATGATTTGTTCTTCTCCTGGACCTGCCGGCCGCCTCGACGGGCAACTCGACGGTTTCTGCAACAACGGCCGGATAAGTGATGTCAGCCACCGCGTGGCTTGCATCCCGGCCCAACTGACCCCGCGTCCCCACGCCGCCGGGCCCCCGAGCCAAGATTAACCATTTTCAAATCCGGCGCAAATAGCCGGTATCCGTCAGCGCACGAAATCCGCCACGGCCGTGCTGGCCACGTCCGTCACACGGGCCGATTCCGAATCCAGCCAGCGCGCGTCAAGTTGCGCACGCAACCACGTGATCTGGCGTTTGGCCAGCTGGCGCGTGGCCGCCACGGCACGCGCACGCAATGCGGCCTGATCAATCTTGCCATCGACAAAATCCCACGCCTGGCGATAACCCACCGCGCGCATGGCCGGCAGGTCGGGCGCCAGATCGGCACGTTGGTGCAAACCACGCACTTCATCGATGAAACCATCGGCCAGCATGGTGTCGAAACGTCGGGCGATGCGCGCATGCAACAACGCCCGATCGCCCGGCATCAACGCCAGTTTCAGCACCCGCCAGGGAAAAGCCTGTCGACGCACATCCGCCTGCTGTTCCGTCAGCGACCGACCGTCGCCCAGCTCGATCACTTCCAGCGCACGCGCAATGCGCTGCGCATCGCGCGGCTTGATGCGCGCCGCCGCCGCTGGATCAAGCGTGGCCAGACGCGCATGCAACACCGGCCAACCGACGCACCCGGCTTCTTCGGCCAGGCGCTGGCGCAACGTCGCATCGGCGCTCGGCAACGGCGACAACCCCTGCTGCAGCGCGCGAAAATACAATCCCGTGCCGCCGACCAGCAGCGGCACGCGCCCGGCTTGCGTGATCGCCTGCATGGCCGCCACGGCATCGGTGCAAAATTCCGCCGCGGAATAAGGCTCGGCCGGATCACGCACGTCGATCAGATGATGCGGGTAGCGCGCCAGCGTGGCCGCATCGGGCTTGGCTGCGCCAACATCCAGCCCGCGATACACGAGCGCGGAGTCCACGCTGACCAGCTCGACGGGAAACCGGTCGGCCAGCCGGCAGGCCAGCGCCGTCTTGCCGGAAGCCGTTGGTCCCATCAAAAAAATGGCAAATGGTCGCTTATCGCAAGGCATTGAAACTATTCAATCGCAAGTCGTCGGAATATTGAAACATCCGGCATATAATCGCCGGACATCTTTGGGAGTCATCGCATGTCACACACTATGAGAGCGTTGGTCAAGCGCGAAGCGGCTGTCGGCATCTGGATGGAAGAGGTACCGGTGCCGGAAATCGGCCCGAATGAAGTGCTGATCAAGGTCGACAAGACCGCCATCTGCGGCACCGACCTGCACATCTACAAATGGGACGAATGGAGCCAGCGCACGATCAAGCCCGGCACCACCATCGGCCATGAATTTGTCGGCCGCATCGTCGAGCTGGGTTCGGCGGTGACCGGCTACGAAGCCGGCCAGCGCGTCTCCGCCGAAGGCCACATTGTATGCGGACACTGCCGCAACTGCCGCGCCGGACGTCCGCACCTGTGCCCGCACACGGTCGGCATCGGCGTGAACCGCAACGGCGCATTTGCTGAATACGTGGCCGTGCCGGCCTCCAACCTGTGGCCAATCCCGGACCAGATCCCCTCGGAACTGGCCGCGTTTTTCGATCCCTACGGCAACGCCGCGCATTGCGCCCTGCAATTCGACCTGATCGGCGAGGACGTGCTCATCACCGGTGCCGGCCCCATCGGCATCATCGCCGCCGGCATCTGCAAGCATGTGGGCGCGCGCAACGTGGTCGTCACCGACGTCAACGACTACCGCCTGAAGCTGGCCGCCGACATGGGCGCCACGCGCGTGGTCAACGTGTCCAACACGCGCCTGAAAGACGTGGTGGCCGACCTGCACATGGAAGGCTTCGACGTGGGCCTGGAAATGAGCGGCAACCCGCACGCCTTCAACGACATGATCCATTGCATGTACAACGGCGGCAAGATCGCCATGCTTGGCATCCAGCCCGCCGGCGCCGGCGTCGACTGGGACAAGGTGATCTTCAAGGGCCTCACCCTGCAAGGCATCTACGGCCGACGCATGTTCGAGACCTGGTACAAGATGACGCAAATGGTGCTGACCGGCTTCCCGCTGCAAAAAGCCCTGACCCACCAGCTCGCCATCGACGACTTCCAGACCGGTTTCGACCTGATGGCCTCGGGCCAGTGCGGCAAGGTGGTTTGCAGCTGGACCTGAGCCGGCTGCCCCAACCTTTCCGACACCCACACTTTCGGGAGAGCACCATCATGGCCTACACCATTCAATCGCAACTCAAAGCCGAGCTGGACGACATCCGCCAGCAGGGCCTGTACAAGGACGAGCGCGTCATCACCTCGCCGCAGTCAGCCGAAATCACGCTGGCCGACGGCAGCAAGGTGCTGAACTTCTGCGCCAACAACTATCTGGGCCTGGCCGATCATCCGGACGTCATCGCCGCCGCCAAGGCCGCGCTGGACACGCATGGCTTCGGCATGGCCTCGGTGCGTTTCATCTGCGGCACGCAGGATCTGCACAAGCAGCTGGAAGCGAAGATTTCCGAATTTTTCGGCACCGACGACACCATTCTCTACGCCGCCTGCTTCGACGCCAACGGTGGCCTGTTCGAGCCCTTGCTGGGCGCCGACGACGCCATCATTTCCGATGCGCTCAACCACGCCTCCATCATCGATGGCGTGCGCTTGTGCAAGGCCAAGCGCTTCCGCTACGCCAACTCGGACATGGCCGACCTGGAAAAGCAGTTGCAGGCGGCCGATGCAGCCGGCGCGCGACGCAAGCTCATCAGTTCCGACGGCACGTTCTCGATGGACGGCTATGTGGCCAAACTGGACGAGATCACCGCGCTGGCTGACAAGTACGGCGCGATGGTGCACATCGACGAATGCCATTGCACCGGTTTTCTTGGTGCCACCGGCCGCGGTTCGGCCGAAGTGCATGGCGTGATGGACAAGATCGACATCTTCACCGGCACCCTGGGCAAGGCGCTGGGCGGCGCCATGGGCGGCTTCACCACCGGCCGTGGCGAAATCATCGCCATGCTGCGCCAGCGCTCGCGCCCGTACCTGTTCTCCAACTCGCTGGCCCCGCACATCGTCGCCGCCGCCATCAAGGTGTTCGACATGCTGTCATCAGCCGACGACCTGCGCGAACATCTCATGGACAACACGCGCCATTTCCGCGCGCGCATGACCGAGGCCGGGTTTGACATCAAGCCGGGTGAACACCCTATCGTGCCTGTGATGATCTACGACGCGCCCAAGGCCCAGGCCATGGCCAACGACCTGTTGGCCGAAGGCATCTACGTGACCGGCTTCTTCTACCCGGTCGTGCCCAAGGGCCAGGCGCGCATCCGCGTGCAAATGAGCGCCGCGCACTCGCGCGAACAACTCGATCGCGCCATCGACGCATTCATCCGCGTGGGCAAAAAAACCGGCGTGCTCAAAAGCTGATCCAGAAATCTCGTCGCCGCAAAAAGCCCCGTGTCCAGCCGACCCGGGGCTTTTCAGCCGAACACTTCACCCACTGCAACCACTCTGGCGACGCTTGCCATCAAAACCACAACGTCGGAACCGCGTGACAGTACAGACGGCAAAAAAACGTTTCTCCAAAAGAAAACCCCGCCGAAGCGGGGTTTTCTTTTTACTGCAACCCTTTGGTGATCGTGCCGACCTCGTCAATCAGTCCACACGATGTCCGGGCTTGTTACTGGTTGTCGCCGTTGTCGACCTTCATCTCGACGCGACGGTTCTGCGCGCGTCCATCGGCCGTCTTGTTGGTGGCGATGGGATCGGCTTCACCGAAGCCCGTCGGGCCTTCCAGACGGCTGGCATCGATACCGTGCGAAGTCAGATAGTTGTACACGATCTGCGCGCGGCGCTGCGACAGCTTCTGGTTGTAGGCATCCGTACCCACCGAGTCGGTGTAGCCGTCGATGGCCACCTTGACATCCGGATAACGCTGCAGCGTGTCGACAGCCTGCTGCAGGATGTCGAGCGAAGCCGAGGTCGGCTGCTTCAGCGTCGGACCGATCTTGGTCTCGCCCTTGTGCGGACGGTCGAACTTGAAGTTCACGCCGCGCAGATCGATGACGACCTTCTGCTTGCAGCCATCCGGGCCCACGATGGTGCCGGCCGGCGTGTTCGGGCACTTGTCGACGCAATTGTTGACGCCGTCGTTGTCGCTGTCCAGCTGGTCGCAGGTCGGTGCCGGAGGCGGCGGCGGTGCGGCCGGTTCTGGCGCCGGAGCCGGCGGCGGCGGGGTGCCGAACGTGGCGGCCAGGCTCACGCCCAACAGCACGTCACCATAGCCATTCTCGGACGGCTGGGTCTTGTCGTCCCAGTCGTAACGGTAGGTGGCGCCGACGCGGAAGATGGCATTGTCACCAACCGTCTTGGACAGACCCACACCCAACTGGGCCGCCGGGGCAAGGCCATGATCGTTGTAGTTGATGTGGTAATCGCCCATGATGCCGGCCATCACGAACGGACGCCACTGGTTCCAATCACGACTGTAGAAACGAGCGGATACGCCAAACGCGTTGTTGATCCAGTGGCCGATCGGATCGCGGCTGCGGCTGGTGTGGTCTGCAAAGAAGTCGATCGACGTGTTGTTGTTGAGGAACGTGCCGAAGCCCAAGCCGACATAGCCGTGACGATCCTGGCCATTGCGGTCGGAATCGTTGAAATACACGCCCAACGTCGGGGCGATGTACCACGTACCCGAATGGTCAGTCACCGCACTGCTCGACGGGGTTGCCATCGAACCGCTCTGCGCATCCTGTGCCTGGGCAGCAACGGCAACGCCGCCCAGCGCCAGGGCCAACATCAAACACAAGCCCTTATGTTTCATCTGGTATCTCCTCGTGATGAGACTCATGACGTCCGTCCTACCCCTGAACGATTCCCCGCAAACGAACGGTTGCGAACATGTCAAGCAATCCGCTCACAGATCTGTGGCGGTGCGGGCATTTTAGCAAAAAACCAACAAATGCAGGCCTTCCCTGGCCAGTCGTTCAGAAATGGGTCACGCAGAGAATCAAACCGTGAACAGGGCCATGAAGTCGGGTACGGACATGGCATCAAGCTTGCTTGAGTCAGCTGTCGCAGCCAGGATCGCTTCGACCTTGTGTGCCGGCAAATGGCCGCGCAGCGCGCTTTCGAACTTGGCCAGCAACACCGGAATACCTTCGGCGCGACGCTTGCGATGACCGATCGGATAGTCGACCACGACCTTGTCGGTATGCGTTCCGTTGGCAAAGAAAACCTGAACGGAATTGCCGATATAGCGCTTGTCCGGGTCGAAATAATCCTTCGTGAACTGCGGATTTTCCTTCACTTCCATCTTCGCGCGCAGGGCATCGATGCGCGGATCGGCGGCCACGTCGTCGCCATAATCGGACGCCACCAGACGGCCGAAGATCAGCGGCACCGCCGTCATGTACTGGATGCAATGGTCGCGGTCGGCGTAATTGGCCAGCGGCCCGGTCTTGTCGATGATGCGGCAACCGGCTTGCTGGGTTTCGATGACGATCTTTTCGATTTCATCCAACCGCCCGGCCACTTGCGGATGCAGCTGCATGGCGCACTCGACCGCCGTCTGCGCATGGAATTCGGCCGGGAAACTGATCTTCAGCAGCACGTTTTCCATGACGTAGCTGCCGAACGGACGCTCGAACTCGAACGGCTTGCCGCCGAACGCCACGTCGTAAAAGCCCCAGGTCTTGGCGCTCAGCGCGGACGGATAGCCGACCACGTGCTTGTCCACGGCGTTCAGCGCGTGGGTGACGGCACGGCGGCAAGCGTCACCAGCGGCCCAGCTCTTGCGCGGCCCGGTGTTGGGTGCGTGACGGTAGGTGCGCAGCGCGCCGTTGTCGATCCAGCTGTGCGAGACGGCCGTGATGATGGCGTCCTTGTCGCCGCCGAACAGGCCCGTCGTGACCGCGGTCGAGGCCAGACGCACCAGGATGACGTGATCCTGGCCGACCTGGTTGAAGCTGTTCTTCAGCGCGTAGCAGCCCTGGATTTCATGTGCCTTGATGGCGGCGGTGAGCACGTCGCGCACGCTCGGCACCTTGCCGCCCTCGCGTTGCGCCTTGCGACCGATGTAGTCGGCCACGGCAAGGATGGCGCCGAGGTTGTCCGACGGATGACCCCATTCGGCGGCCAGCCAGGTGTCGTTGAAATCCAGCCAGCGGATCGCCGCGCCGATGGCGAACGCGCCCTGCACCGGGTCCAGCTCCAGGTTGGTGCCCGGCACCCGCGTACCGCCCGGCAACGTCGCGCCCGGCACGATCGGACCGACATGCTTGGCGCATTCAGGGAAACGCAACGCCAGCATGGCACAGCCCAACGCGTCCAGCAGCACGTAGCGCGCGGTGTCGTAGGCCTCGGTCGAATCAATCGTGTAATCGACGACGTAATCGGCGATGTCGCGCATCGGCTGGTCGGGTTCGGGGCGCTGGGCGGAACGGATGTCGGTGCTCATGGGCGGTCCTGAGGTGAAGGGCGACCATTTTAACCGGCTTATGCCTTTTCAGCTTGACGCTCGCTGCCCGCACCGCAAGAATGCACGCAGCTATTTCCAAAAGGGAGTAGCCCCGGGCGTTTTGCACGCCCGCGCGGCAGTCGTCATCACGGATCGTTCGATCCCGGTTGCCGCGGCGGTTTCCAGCGCGGGCGAGACTTTTGCGAAGGTGGCGGGCCATGCGCGGTCGCCACTCTCGCAATTGTTGCCGCGCAGCTCATGGAAAACCCATGGATTTTTTCTCCATCCCGCCACATTTTTTCACCAGCCTGCTCAGCATCATCGTCATCGACCTGGTATTGGCCGGCGACAACGCCGTGGTCATCGCCCTGGCCGCCAAGCGGTTGCCGCGCGAGCACCAGAAAGCCGCCATCCTGTGGGGCACGGCCGGCGCCGTCATTTTGCGCATCGCGCTGACCGTCGGCGTGGTGTACCTGCTGGAACTGCCGGCGCTGATGCTGATTGGCGGCATCGTGCTGATCCCCATCGCCTGGAACCTGCTGCGCCAGAACGACGTGCATGCCGAACCGCACGTCAAACAGGCCGCCACACTCATGGCCGCCATCCGCACCATCATCCTGGCCGACGCGCTGATGGGCCTGGACAACGTGCTGGGCATCGCCGGCGCCGCCAAGGGCCATGCCGGCCTGGTCGTGATCGGCCTGTTGATTTCCGTGCCGCTGGTGGTGTGGGGCTCAACGCTGAT
>DASVGR010000019.1:0-54841 GCA_036379395.1 Rhodanobacteraceae bacterium
ATCGGACAAATCCTGATCCAGGCTGGCGTACACCGCGCCCGGAATGTGCGCCGCCGCGTAATCGCGCGCGCCTTGCGCCGGATCGGCCAGGGCAAAGCGGCAATCGACCACCAGCATGGCCGCGCGATCGCCCGCGGCCAGTTCCTCAACGCCGATCAGCGGCGACAACTCGTTCATGCCACGCCCATCCGTTGCAACAGGTTGAACCACATGCCGGCCGTCGCACCCCAGATGCGATGGCCGTCGAACAAAAACTCGCTCATGCGATGGCGCCGACCGCGATGCTCGGCCATGTACGAACGCATGTTGGCCGGATCGAGCAAAAACGCCAGCGGCACTTCGAACACCTCGGCCACCTCGTCGGCACTGGGGCGCAAGGGCGGCGCGTCGGCCGCCACGCGCGCCACCACCGGGGTGACGCAAAATCCGCTGACGGTTTCCAGCGGTTCCAGAAAGCCCAGCGGTTCGATGGCGCTGCGCGGCAGGCCGATTTCTTCCTCGGTTTCGCGCAGAGCGGTGTCGACAAGATCCACGTCGTCGGCATCCATGCGCCCGCCGGGAAAAGCGACCTGACCGGCGTGATGCGCCAGGCGAGCCTGGCGTCGCGTGAACAGCACGTTTTCCTCGCCGCCGTCGCGCACGCCGACCAGCACAGCGGCCGGCACCAGCGGCGCGCTGTCAATCCATTCGGCCACCAGGTCGTGATTCCAACCCGGTCCCTGCGGCGGATCGTCCAGATCGATCAGCGCCTCGCGCACGCGCGCCACCTGCGGCGCACTCACGACACCACCTCGGCGACCGGCGGGCGCAGCGGCAACACATCGCGCATCAGACGGTGGCGTTCGGCCTCGTCGAAATCACGCCAATGCGCGATTTCATCCAGCGAACGCCGACAGCCCAGGCAATAACCGGCCGCATCCAGCTGGCACACCCCAATGCATGGCGTCAACGGCGCGGGGACAGAATCGTTGCTTGTCATCCATGCATGCTAGGAGCTTGGATGGCCGGAACTCAAGCAGTGGCGTTTTCCAGTCGTGGCCGAGCTTTCACCACAGGATGCCCGCACCCGCGCGGAATTGTGGAAACCCGTCGGCGGGCGAAAAGAGCTTGCTTCAAATCGACATCAGGCCATCGCGCGCGGGCGCGCTCCCACAGTTGGCTGGGGAGGTGCAAGGCTTTTGTGGAAACCCGCCCGCAGGCGAAAAGAGCTTGCTTCAAATCGACATCAGGCCATCGCGCACAGGCGCGCTCCCACAGTTGGCTGGGGAGATGCAGGGCTTTTGTGGGAGCCCGCCTGCGGGCGAAAAGAGCTTGCTTCAAACCGACATCAGGCCAACCACGCGCGCACAAACGCGAGACGGTGCGTTGCCGCACCGCCTCGCGCTGTCTCAATGGATCAACCGACCGAAACGGCTCAGTCTTCGTCGGCGACAGCCTGCTTGACGTCGATCACCTTGCGGCCACGGTAATAGCCGTCCTTGGTGATGTGGTGACGAAGATGCACTTCGCCCGTGGTCGGATCGGTGGCGAGCTGGGCAGTGGTCAGCTTGTCGTGCGCGCGGCGCATGCCACGGGTGGAAGGCGTACGGCGGCTCTTGGCGACGGCCATGATGTTTCTCCGGATCTACTTGCGTTTGAGTTCGCGCAATACCGCGAACGGGTTGTCTTCAACTTCAACCGCCGGCGCGTCGGGCGCCGACGATTCCATGCCCTCATCGGGCCATCCACTTTGCGGACTGATCGGCACCAGCGGTACCGCCAGCAGCAATTCGTCCTCGATGACCGCCGCCGGATCGACGTGGTCATCCACAACCATGAGCGGCTCGAAACCGGGAGGCAAACCAGCTTCCTCGTCCTCGCGACGGATCAGTCCGAGGTGCGAATCAACCGTTACCGGCAAGACGAACGGCTCCAGCGAACGCTGACAAACCAAAGTCAGCGGCGCCGTGGCTTGTACTGTCAGATACGCCGTGCCGAATTCGTCACGGCCAAAATCCAGCGTGTATTCGACGACGCCACCGGTATCGGCCAAAAGCTCCACCAAGCGCTTCAACCCGGCTACGGGCAGGCTGCCTTGGAAAGAACGCCGGGCCGAGACCATTCGCCAAGCGTCCACGGTCTCGGGTAAAGTCATGGACATAGCCTGCCGATTTTAGGCAGGTCGCCACCTTGAGTCAACGTGCCACGCGCCAGCCGGGCGGCAAAGCTTGCCAGCATCCGGCGGCGGTGTTTGACTCACAGGCTCAAGACAAGGGGAAACCGGCATGAACATGCCCGAGCTGGCGCTTGCCGTGCTCATCATCGTCATCGCAATGGCCGTCGGCGTCGCGCTGCTGACGCACCGGCGCGCACGGCGCCGCGACCAGGCCCTGCGCCATCTGCTGGACGACGCCGACCATCTGGAATCCGACCTCAAGGCCTGCCGCCAGCAACTGGATCGCGCGCACGCCGTCATGGCCACCTCGCCCGACCGGCCGGTCACCGGCGAAACCGACGCCCGCCAAGCCATCGACAACGGCCTGCGCTCGTTGCTGGAACACCGTCTGTGGATCCGTGACCATGCCGCCAATGCCAGCCAGAAGGAACTGGACGACGCCGTCTGCGCCATGAGCAAAGCGCGCGACCGGCTGGAGCCGCAACTGCGCGCGCTGGACACCGCCCAGCGCGAACTGGAACAGGCCGTGCGCGAACGCATCGAACGAGACTCATGAACCCACGCATTTTATTGGCCTCCACATCGCGTTACCGCGCGCAGCTGCTGCACCGCTTGCTGCCCGACTTCGGCCAGGCCGCACCCGACGCCGACGAAACACCCCTCCCCGGTGAAGCACCGGACACGCGCGCCATGCGCCTGGCGCAACTGAAGGCGCGCTCGCTCATCGCCGCCCACGCCGGCAACCTCATCATCGGCTCCGACCAGGTCGCGTCACTGGACGGCAAACTGCTGCGCAAGCCGGGCGACGCGGCCACCGCGCGCGCCCAGCTGGCGCGTTCATCATCCCGCCAAGTGCTGTTCCACACCGCGCTGGCCGTGGTCGACACCGACGGCGCCATGCACACGCACCTGGACACGACCCGCGTGCAATTTCGCGCGCTGGACGAAGCCACCATCGCGCGTTACATCGAGGCCGAACAGCCGCTCGACTGCGCTGGCAGCTTCAAGTGCGAAGGCCTCGGCATCGCCCTGTTCGAACACATCGACAACACCGATCCGACGGCCCTCATCGGCCTGCCGCTGATCGCCACCGCGCGCTTGCTGCGCGAATGCGGCGTCACCTTGCCTTGATCTTCTCCTGCCTGTAGGGGCGCGCCGGCGCGCGATCGCCTTGACGCCAACCCGGCGCGATAGCGAACCCCTCGGGCCACAGGTCGGCTCCTGCAGGGAACCTTATTTGTCGGGGCCATATTTTAATTGGAGCCATCAGCCGCGTCCGCGCTTGCGCAAGCGCTGCTCGGCCGCATACGCCTGACGCCACACCGCGCAATCATCACGCGGCATCGGCAGCAAACGCTTTGCCGGCACGCGCGCGGCATAAAAGGCAAAACGCCGGCGCCCGCCATACAAATCCTCGCGCGCCAGAAAACGCGGCCCGGCCAAACGTGAGCACAGCGATCCCAGCCACCGCGGCCGCTGGTGCGCGCGCAGAATCCACTCGTCGACCACCAGCAGTGCCGGTCGCCCGGCCTGTCGCGCGCGCAAGCCGGTTTCGTCAAGGCGCCAGACAGCCAATTGCGCCGCACGCCCGTGCTTGGCGTTGAGCGGGCTGTCGAGCACATAGACCGGGCGCGCGTCGTCCAGCTGGAACGCCAGTTCCGCGCCGTCGATGAAATTATCGGCTACCAGCACCGTGTCGGCAGGCATCCGCTGCAGCAATTTTTGCGTCTCGGCCGCGCTGGCCCGCCAGCCGGTGAAGTTGACCGGGAACGCCTTCAGTCGATCCAGCGTCGCCAGCGCCTGCCCTCCGGCCGCCGTGGCGCCAAGGTACGCATAGCCGACCAGTTGCCCGGCGCCGGCCAACGCAAAGGCGGCAATCAGCCAGATTTTCCAGCTGCGGCATTGCCACTTGCCAACCAGCAACGCCGGCAACGCCACCGCCAGCGGCAGATAGCCGGGCAGCGGCCAGTGCGCGCGAAAGTGCGTGTCATCGGCAAACAGGCCAAACACGAAATAGCCGACCAGAAAGGTGGCAGCCATGACGACCAGCACGTCCCACGGGCCTTGCCCACACGCGTGATGCAAGCGCAATCGCGCGCAGGCGCGCTCCCACAGTGGCTGCGGGGACGTGCCGGTATTTGCCGGTGCAGGAGCCCGCCTGCGGGCGAAGGGGTCTTGGCTGGTGTCGGCATCTGGCTGTCGTGCGCGGGCGCACTCCCGCCGATGCTGGCGCAGGCATTGCCACAACGCCCACAGCAGCAGCGCGTACAGCAGCGGCGTCACGGCCACGGCCTGCACGATCGGCTCGATCAGCGTGTTGGCGTGAAAGCGCCACGGGTTGCGGTCGACCAGTTGAAACGCCAGCCCCGCGCCGCTCAACTCAAGGTTGGACACGATCAGCGGCACCAACCCCAGCACGCCGATGCCCATGGCCAGCCAGAAGCCGCCGCGCCGCCATTGCGCGCGTCCGCGCGGCGTGACAAGCATCAGCAGCAAGCCAGCCAGAACCAGCATGCCGGCGCGGTAATGCGTCATCCACGCCAATGCCAACGCCACGCCCAGCAACAGCCAGTCACGCCAGCGGTTGCCGTCCATGGCGCGGTCCAGCGCGTACATGGCCACGGCAATGGCCACTGTCAGCGGCACGTCCGGCAACGCCAGCACGCCCAGCATGCCGGCCAGCGGCAACGCCATGCACACCAGTCCGGCCTGCCAGCCGGCGCGCGCACCAAAATGCCGCCGCGCCATCGCCGCCACGATCCACGGCAGCGCCGCGCCGATCAGCAAGAACGGCCAGCGCATGCCGATCAGGCCGTGCCCGGCAACATCCTCGCCCAGCCGGATCAGCCACGCCGTCATGCCCGGCAGATCGCTGTAACCCCACGCCAAATGCCGGCTTTCCAGCCAGTAAAACGCCTCGTCGACAAACGGCGCCAAGGTCGCGGCAATCGCCACCTTGAGGATCAGCTCGATGCCGAAAACCGCGACAAAGGCCGCTCGCCAGCCGTCGCGGCGGGCCGCTACACTGCCATCACGCATACATCACACTCATCGCCGGCCCTCATGGTTGCTTCCGTTTCCGCTCCGACCGATCTTGACCAACGCCTGGATCTGGCGCAATCGCAGATCAACCGCGTGCTGCTGGGCAAGCAGCGTCAGGTCAAGCTGGCGCTGACCGCGCTCATCGCCGGCGGCCACCTGCTGCTGGAAGACGTGCCGGGCGTGGGCAAGACCACGCTGGCACGCGCGCTGGCGGCCACCTGCGCGCTCGATTTTCAGCGCATCCAGTTCACGTCTGACCTGCTGCCGTCGGACATCATCGGCATCAGCGTGTACGAGCGCGACCGCGGCGATTTCCGCTTCCATCCCGGCCCCATTCTCACGCAACTGCTGCTGGCCGACGAAATCAACCGCGCCACGCCGAAAACGCAAAGCGCGCTGCTCGAAGCCATGGCCGAAGGCCAGGCCACGGTCGACGGCCACACCCATCGGCTGCCGCAGCCGTTCTTCGTGGTGGCCACACAAAACCCGCTGGACCTGGCCGGCACGTTTCCACTGCCCGACTCGCAGCTGGACCGCTTCATGCTGCGCGTCAGCCTGGACTACCCCGACGCCGCGGCCGAACGCGCGCTGCTGGCCGGTGTCGACCGGCATCAGGAGCTGGCCCGCGTCAAGGCCTGCCTGGACGCCGACACCATCCTCGCGCTGCGCGATGAAGTGCGCACCGTCACCGTCAGCCCGGCGCTGCTCGATTACGTGCAGGCGCTGCTCGCCGCCAGCCGCCGGCACGCCGACATCCGCGTCGGCCTGTCGCCGCGCGCGGGCCTGGCGTTGCTGGCCGCCGCACGCGCGTGGGCGCGGCTGGATCACCGCAATTACGTCATCCCCGAAGACGTGCAGGCGCTGTTCGTGGCCGTGGCCGCGCACCGGCTGATTCCGGCGCAGGGCACAGGCCGGCGCGCGCTGGCGCGGGCGCTGCTGGCCGACGTGGCCGTGGAATAGACGCCCACCACGCATGGCCGCCGATCCTTCCATGCCCGCCACTTTGCGCGGCCGCCTGTTCCACCGCTGGCGCGCGTTCACCCGCCACACCGCGGCCGAAGCGTTGCCGGTGGTGCTGAACCGCAAGCGCATCTACATCCTGCCGACGCGCTTTGGCGTGGGTTTTGCGGCGGTGTGGATCGTGATGCTGGTCGGCGCGCTCAACTATTCCAACAACGCCGCGTTGCTCACCACCTGCCTGCTCGGCGCCGCCACGGCAGGCAGCCTGCTGACCACGTTCCGTGGCCTGAACGGCCTGCGCCTGGATGCCGTGCGCGCCGGCAGCGCGCACGCCGGCGAGCCGATCCGCGTCACGCTGGATTTCGCCGTCGCCACGCGCGCGCGCGAAGCCCTGCAAGTCGACATCGAAACGCAGACCCTGTCCTTCAACGTGCCCGACCACGGCAACCGCAGCCTCGCGTTTTATCTGCCGACCGAACGCCGCGGCCTGGTGCCGCTGCCGCGCCTGCGCGTGTACAGCACGTGGCCGTTCGGACTGTTCCGCGCCTGGAGCTGGCTGGCGCCCACGCAGCCGTTCCTGGTCTACCCGCGCGCCGAAAAAATCGGTCCGCCGCCGCCCGGCGCCGATGCCGACGGCCAACGCCGCAACGCGCGCCACCACCATGACGGCGACGATCTGGCCTCGTTGCGCGCCTACCGCGCCGGCGACGCGATGAAACTGGTCGCGTGGAAGGCCAGCGCGCGCCACGACGGCCTGCTGGTGCGCGAATTCGAGCGCCCGCAGGCGCGTCAGGAATGGGCGTTCGGCTGGCACGACGTGGCCAGCCTGCCGCGCGAACAGGCCATTTCGCGCCTGACGCGCTGGGTCATCGAGGCGCACACCGCCGGCGCGCGCTGGCGCTTGGCCCTGCCGCAACACGACCTTGGCCCGGACGCCGGCCTGGCCCACTATCACGCCTGTCTGCGCGCGCTGGCGCTGCTGCCATGACGGCGCGCACGGCCGGTTTTCTGCGTTTGCCCGGCGCCCGCGCATCGGCCGCGCCAGACGTCCTGGGCGCGCACGCCTTCACCCTGCTGTGCCTGACCATGGCCGCCGTGCTGGTGCTGCACGCCGGCCATCTGCCGTGGTGGCTGACCGGTCTGCTGGCCGTGGCTTTGGGCGCGCGCTGGTGGCAACGGCGTGCCCGCGGCACGCGCATCGCCTGGTGGTGGCGCCTGCCGCTGACGCTGGCCCTGCCGGTGGCCGTCATCGCCACCTACGGCACCATCTTCGGCCGCCAGCCGGGCAGCGCGCTGGCGGTCGGCCTGCTGGTGCTGAAAACGCTGGAAAGCGAATCGCCGCGCGACGCCCGCACGGGCGCCACGTTCGCCTGCTTCGTGCTGATGTGCGCGCTGCTGTTCAGCCAAAGTCTGGTGATGACCGGCCTGACCATGCTGGCCCTGCTGCTGCCGCTGACCTGTCTGCGCGCCTTGCAGCCGGGCCGCATGACGCGCCCGCGCGGCTGGCACGAAATCACCGCCACGCTGAAAGTGCTGCTGCTGGCCATTCCGCTGGCGCTGGCCGCGTTCGTGTTTCTGCCGCGCCTGCAAGCGCCGCTGTGGGGCGCCGACGCCGGTGGCGGTCTGGGGCGCACCGGCATCGGCAATGTCATGACGCCGAGCAACTTCACGCACCTGCTGATCGACGACTCGCCGGCTTTCCGCGTCACTTTTCAGGGTGCCGTGCCACCGCCGACGCAACGTTATTTCCGCGGGCCGGTGCTGTGGTGGTTCGACGGCCGCAGCTGGAGTTCCGACCCGTCGGTGATGCCGCCCGGCTTCAACCGCCATCCCGAACCGATGACGGTGGCTGGCACCACCTACGACTACACCGTCACCATGGAGCCGTCCGGCCAGCACTGGCTGTTTGCGCTGGACACGCCCATCGACGCCCCGCCCGACGCGCATCTGAACGCCGAACGCACGCTGATCCGGCACAAGCCCGTCGATCAGCTGACGCGCTACCGCGTGCGCTCGGCGCCGCAGCATGAACTGTCGCCGCGCCTGTCGGGCAACGAGCGCTTTCTCGGGCTGGAGCTGCCGGTCGGTTTCGACCCACGCGCACGCGCGCTGGCCCGGCAATGGCGGCGCCAGTACGGGCGCGACGACATGGCCATCGTGCACGCCGCATTGCGCATGTACCACGACGACGGCTTCCGCTACACGCTGACGCCGCCGCCCCTGGGGCGCAATTCCATCGACGACTTCCTGTTCGACACCCGCGCCGGTTTTTGCGAGCACTACTCGTCGTCGTTCACGTTCCTGATGCGCGCCGCCGGCATTCCGGCGCGCGTGGTCACCGGCTACCAGGGCGGCTACTGGAACAAACTGGGCGACTACCTCCTGGTGCGGCAATCCGACGCGCACGCGTGGAGCGAGGTGTGGATCGCCGGCCATGGCTGGGTGCGCGTGGACCCGACCGCCGCCGTGCGCCCGGATCGCGTCACGCACGGCGCGGCCGCCGCAGCCGCCGGCACCGATGCCTGGTACGAGCGCGGCCTGGCCCAGATGCTGCGCAACCACTGGGACATCGTCAACCATTGGTGGGACAAGGCCGTTCTGGGATTCAACAGCTTGCGTCAGCAGGGAATGCTGACGTCATTCGGCATCCGGGACACCTCGACGGCGATGCTGCTGGCCGCCTTGGCCACCAGCATCATCGTGCTGATGGCGCTGGCCGCGGCTTTCACGCTGCTGCCGCGCCGTCGCGGTGATGCGCAGGAAGCCGGCATGGCGCTGTTGCGGCAACGTCTGGCCAGGGCAGGCGTGGTGCGTCGGCCCAGTGAAGGACCGGTGCACTTTTTCGCGCGTGCGGCCCGCGTCCTGCCGCACGAACGCGAGCGGCTGGAAGCCATTGGCAAGGCGTGGGTGGATCTGCGTTATGCGCGGATGTCGCCGCCGCCTGAATCGGTGCGAGCCTTTTGTCGCATCGTGCGTGAATTTCGCCCTCGCCGCGTGGTCAAATAGCTTGTCCGCCGGCAACGGCCTCAACCTGTGGAAACTTCATCATGTCACGCAATTCTGGTTTCAATCTGGCCCGTACGACCGGGCGTGTCTGGAAACCGGCCCTGGCCGTCGCCGGCGCGCTGGCACTGGGTGCCTGCGCGACCATCCCGCAACCACTGAGCGGCAACTACACGCCGTTGCAGCCGGCGCAGGCCGCGCAGGGCGGTGCCAGCGGCACGCAGGTGCGCTGGGGCGGGCAAATCATCAAGGTGCAACCCAAGGCGCACAAAACCTGCTTCCTCGTGCTTTCGCGTCCGCTGGATGACACGGCCCGACCGCAAGTCGACGGTGCCAGCCACGGCCGTTTCATGGCCTGCCACAACGGTTTCTACGATCCGGAAGTGTTCACCAAGGGCCGCGAGGTGACGTTCACCGGCACCGTGCACGGCATCGTGTCCGAGCCGGTCGGCAAGTACGACTACGCCTACCCGCGCCTGGAAGCGCAAACCGTGTACCTGTGGCCGAAACAGCCGCGCATCGTGCGCACCTACCAAAGCCCGTTCTACGATCCGTTCTGGGGCCCGATCGGCCCGTGGTACACGCCGTACTGGTATGCGCCGCGTCCGGTCATCGTGGTGCGGCCGCACTACCGTCCGCATCCGCACAAGAAATGATCCACGCGAAAACGCCGGCATCCGCCGGCGTTTTCATTTCCGGGCGGCGAACGAACAGCGCGCTCAGCCCGGCGGCCAGGTCAGCGCGCGCCCGCCCAGCAGATGAAAATGCAGGTGGTAGACGGTCTGTCCGCCATCCTCGTTGCAATTGATGACCACGCGATAACCCTTCTTCGCGATGCCTTCGCTGCGCGCGTAGGCAGCCGTGGCCAGCAGCAGCTTGCCGAGCAGTTCGGCCTGTTCGGGCGTGGCGTCGTCCAGCGTCGGCAGCGGCTGCTTGGGAATGAACAGCACGTGCGTGGGCGCCTGCGGATTGACGTCGCGGAACGCCAGCACGTCGTCGTCTTCGTAGACGATGTCGGCCGGAATCTCGCGGCGGATGATCTTGCCAAAAATCGTGTCGGGCATGCCTCGCTCCCTGATGGATCGGTGAAAACCTTGGGTGAGTATCGGTGCAGAACGGGACGGCGCCAAGGGGTTGCGCCAAACCCATCGCGCGCAGGCGCGCTCCTGCCAAAATGTCGAGGATGCGCGGGTAGGAGCCTGCCCGCAGGCGATCAGGCGTGATCTTGTGGTTTTGCGTCAGATCCATCGCGCGCAGGCGCGCTCCTGCGAAAGGCCACGGCGTCAGTGGCGCGAGCCGAACGCGTGCGCCAGCGTGGAGCGGTCGACGTATTCCAGCTCGCCGCCCAGCGGCACGCCATGCGCCAGATGGGTGGCGCGGATGCCGGCGGCCTCAGCCAGCTGATTCAAGTAATGCGCGGTGGCCTGGCCTTCGACGGTGGAATTGGTGGCGATAATCATTTCCTCGATCTGCCCTTCTTCCAGCCGCTTGACCAGCACGTCCAGCCCCAGTTCGGCCGGGCCCATGCCGTCCAGCGGCGACAGATGTCCCAGCAGCACGAAATACTGGCCGCGGTAGTCGGTGGCCTGCTCGATGGCGGCCAGATCGGTGGGTGATTCGACCACGCACAAAAGATGCGGATCGCGGCTGGTGCTGGCGCACAGCGAACACACATCGTCCTCGCTGAAATTGCGGCAACGCGAGCAGTTGCCGATCTTGTCCATGGCGGCCGTCAGCGCCGCGGCCAGACGCCGGCCGCCGGCACGATCGCGCTCCAGCAGCTGCATCGTCATGCGCTGCGCGCTCTTGGCGCCCACGCCGGGCAGGCAACGCAGCGCGTCGATCAATTCATCAAGCAGTCGGGAACCGGGCATGGCGCTCTACGACAAACAGGCAACGAAACGCACCGCCACCGGCGGCGCATCGGCAACGGCCGTCAAAACGGCAGGTTCATGCCGGGCGGCAGATTGAGGCCGGATGTCAATCCGCCCATTTTTTCCTTGCTGGCCGCGGCCACCTTGTTGACCGCGTCGTTGATGGCCGCAGCCACCAGGTCCTCGGCCATTTCCGGGTCGTCGGCAAACGTCTGGCGGTCGATCTTGACGCTGCGCACCTCGTGCGCGCCGGTCATGGTGACGCTGACGATGCCGCCGCCGGCGCTGCCGGTCACTTCCAGTCTGGCGATTTCTTCCTGCGCCTGCTTCATCTGCTCCTGCATGCGCTGCGCCTGCTGCATCAGCTGCGCGATTTGACCTTTCATCGAGGGGACTCCTGGGAAGGGTTGGATGTTGCGGGGCGCACCGATTGTGGCACCACGCGGGCGCCAAAATCGCGCACCAGCGATTGCACGAGCGGGTCTTCGTCGATGGCACGCTCGGCTGCGGCCTGCCGCTCGTCGCTTTGCGCGCGCGCCTGCGCCGCCGGCGTCGCGAGCGTGCCCTTGGCCGCGACAAAGTGCAGCCGCACGGGATGCCCGAGCGCGGTGCTGATCTTGTCCTGCATCTGGCCGGTCATCGGCTCGACGGCCAGACCCATGTGGCGTGCCTCCAGCGCCAGCGTCAGCACGTCGCCATCCAGTTGCCGCACGCTGGCATTGACGGCCAGCTGGCGCAACGGGCCGTGCAAGCCGGCGCGCTCGATCAGCGCCGGCCAATCCGGCAGGCCGTTGGCTGCGGTCGGCACGGGCGCCGCGACGGCAGGTTGCGGCGCAATCCCGGGAATGGCGGCCGGCGGTTGCGCCGGAGCCCGAACGTGCGCCGAGGATGCTGCCGGCGCGGGTGTCGGCACAGCGGGCGGCGCGGTGGGTGCGGCAACGGCAACGGGCCGTGATGCCGCGGCGCGCGGTGCGGCCGCCGGCGGACGCGCGGCAGGCGACGCTGTCGCGGCATTCGGCACCGCCCGATGCGTCGCGCCCTCGGCAGACCGCGGCGTGCCCTCGCGCGTCGGCGCGAAGGCCAGCATGCGCAGCAGGGTCATCTCGAAACCGGTACGCACGTCCGGCGCCAGGCCCAGGTCGCGGCGCCCGGCGACAGCCAGCTGATAGGCCAGCTGCACGTCTTCCGCACCCATCGACGCGGCCACGGCGGCGACCGCTTCGGCATCGGTGTGGTCGTCGTGCCAATCCGGTACCAGCTGATGCAGTTGCACGCGGTGCAGCAGGCTGGCCAGCTCGTCCAGCACGCCTGCGTAATCGGGCGAAAACGACGCGATGTGTTCGCACTCGGCCAGCAGCGCCTTGCCGTCGCCGGCCGCCAGTGCCTTCAGCACGCCAAACAATTCGGCGTGTTCAACCGTGCCCAGCATGGCGCGCGTGGAGGCCGCGGTCAGCGCACCGCCGGCATACGCCAGTGCCTGGTCCAGCAGCGACAAGCCGTCGCGCAGCGAGCCGTCGGCCGCGCGCGCCAGTTCGGCCAGCGCGTCGGCTTCGTACTCCACGCCTTCGGCACCCAGGATGTGTTGCATCTGGCCGATGATCTGGTCCGGCAGCAACCGCTTGAGATTGAAACGCAGGCAGCGCGACAGCACCGTCGCCGGCAGCTTTTGCGGGTCCGTCGTGGCCAGCAGAAACTTCACGTGCGGCGGCGGTTCTTCCAGGGTTTTCAGCAACGCATTGAACGCGCCCTTGGACAGCATGTGCACCTCATCGATGAGGTACACCTTGTAGCGGCCGCGGGTCGGCGCGTACTGCGCGTTTTCGATCACGTCGCGCACGTTGTCCACGCCGGTGTTGCTGGCCGCGTCGATTTCCAGCAGGTCGACAAAGCGTCCGGCGTCAACCTCCTTGCACACCGAGCACTCGCCGCACGGCTCGGCCGACGCGCCGCGCTCGCAATTGAGCGACTTGGCGAAAATGCGCGCAATGGTGGTCTTGCCCACGCCGCGCGTGCCGGTGAACAGATACGCGTGATGCGTGCGCCCGGTGTCGAGCGCGTTGGTCAGCGCCCTGACCACGTGTTCCTGGCCGACCAGTTCGGCGAACCGCCGCGGCCGCCACTTGCGCGCTAGAACCTGATAGGACATGCCGACACCCGTTGGGACAAGCCTCGATTGTGCCAAGAGCGCGCCGACAAGTCAGCCTCGGCGTACGCGGATCTTGAACCGCGGCCCGTGTCCCGCTATTCTGACGCGCTGCATCGCGCGGACATGTCCCGCGCGGAGCACGCGGCCGGAGCGCCGCGCAGTGACGGAGAGATGTCCGAGTGGTTGAAGGAGCACGCCTGGAAAGTGTGTATACGGCTTATACCCGTATCGCGGGTTCGAATCCCGCTCTCTCCGCCAACCATCGCGAAAACCCCACAGGGGTGTTTGCGATGGTTGAAGGTGTGAGTGGTGTGGACCAAACCGCTTGGGTTCGACGATTTTGCCGGGAGCAAAATCGGACCGCCTTGGCGGGCCCTGAACGAAAGTGAAGGGTGAGGCCCAGGACGGGCCGAACAATCCCGCTCCGCACACCGCTACAAAGTCCATGGTGGCCCTGTTGGTCCTCCCGCGACGATAGTTTGCGAACCCCGCCAGGTCCGGAAGGAAGCAACGGTAGTGAACGACTCGGGCGCCGGGATGTGGCTGGCAGGGCCGCCGCCATTTTGGCGCTTGACGCTTTCCGCTTGGCAGCTACCGCACAAATTGTGCAGGTCACGTTCGGCAAGCCCTGGCCACAAGGCGAGCAACCGTCCCTGGTGGTCGCACTCCGGCCCGGCCATCCATGGCCGGTCGCTCGGTGCGGCACGCGATGCCCCCGGCATCGCGTAAACGCCGCCCCTCGCCCGGAAGGAAGCAACGGTAGTGAACGACTCGGGCGCCGGGATGTGGCTGGCAGGGCCGCCGCCATTTTGCCTCCTGATTCCAAGCCTCAAACCATGCCCGCACAACCGGTAGGAGCGCGCCTGCGCGCGATGGGTCTGGTGTGATACCTCGAACGCACAGCCATCGCCTGCAGGCAGGCTCCTACAAGGATTCGAGACCCTACCGAGGGCTCCTCCGGGCTTTTTTTGTAGGAGCGCGCCTGCGCGCGATGGGTCTGGCATGACGCCTAGCTAGAAGGCGCAGCGGTCGCCTGCAGGCAGGCTCCTACAAATGGTTTGAGTCGTGGTCAGGCATCGATGTGAGTCCGCCCGACCATCCATCGCCGGTCGCTCACCGGCACAAGGCGCCGCCCATTGTGGCGCCAACTATCCAGCGTCGGCCGACAATTGCGGGGCAGTCAAGCCAATGACATCCCCCGGCTTGGCCACCCGATACCCGGCTTGCGCCAGCGCCTTGCCATCAGCCGCACTGCCGTAGTGGTACAGCACCAATCGCGCGCGCAATTCGGGCGAATACTCGCGTGCCAGATCATCCAGCCCGGTATGTGACGGATTGCCGATGACGCCGCAATCATGCGCGATCCGCTCGCCACGCGCGGCGTGCACGGCCAGCACTTCGGGGATCGGCCGCGTGTCGCCGGTCCACACCAGCGCGCCCGGCAAGGCCAGGCCGAACGAGGTGCCGGGCCGGTGATGGCGGTTGGCAAACACCTCGAACCACCAGCCCTCGCACCAGAAGCCGCGCGAGGTAGGGATCAGCTGGAACGCGTCCCAGAAATTGACGCCGCCTTCGGCCAGCACGTTGGGAAAATCGGCCACGCGCGCCTGCAGCAGCGGCACGATCGCGGCCGGCACGTAAACGCGCGTCCGACCGCGCCATGCCGCGTTGAACCACAGCCGCTGGAACAGCCATTCCAGTCCGCCAACGTGATCCAGATGCAAGTGCGTCAGGAACAGTGCCGGCGGCGGCGCACCGTACACGGCAAAGTAACGCTCGATGGCGTGCTGGCCGCAGTCGATCAGCAGCAACGGCCGGCTGTCACACTCGATGACACCGGCCGAATTGCCCAGCTCGACCGCCTGCGCGGAACCGGTGCCGAGAAAGCGCAACGTCCAGCGAACACTCATTCGGCCACGCCTTCCATCGCCTGCGCGTAACCACGCATCAGCGGCAGCCACTGTGTCTTGTCAAACACGTCCTCACCCGCGGCGGCCGCGCCCAGTTTGACGAGCGAACGGCGCAGGCGGCGCAGGTTGGCCTGCTGCCACGCGCGCGCCGGCTTGCGTTTTTCGCCGCGGTCGAAGTCGATCAGGCAAATCGTGCCGGGCGTGATCAGCACGTTGTGCGCGTTCAAATCGGCATGCCAGATGCCGGCGCGGTGGAAGCGCGCGATCAACGCGCCGCAGCGCGTGGCAAGTTCTGCATCCAGTGTGCCGTCGGCCAGATGATCGGCCAGCGTGCGCGCGTCATCGATGCAGCGTGTGATGAGATCGGCCGTGTAATGCACGCCGCGCCGCACGTAGCGCGCCGCGATCGGCTCCGGCACCGGCAAGCCGGCGCCCAGCATGTGTTCCAGCAGACGGAATTCGGCAAAGCTGCGCGTGTGCATGCGCCCAGTCCACAGGTAACGATCGCCCAGCACGTTGGCGACCATGCCGCCGCGATGATAATGGCGCAGCACGCAACGCCCGGTCGGCGTGGCAACGAACGCCACGGACGCGCGCCCGCCGCCACGCTTCTCCAGTTTGCCCTTGGCCTGCCACGCGGCCGGATCGAACCACGCATGATCAACTTGTGGCGCGACCGCGGCGTCGTACAAAATGGTTCCGTGGGTACTGGCGTGAATGTGGGTATCCATCGTTTTCATCGTGACCTCGCAGCGTGGTGGCCCACGCGTCGTTCCGCCTGGCACGCCCAGTTTAACCGCCCCGACACGTCCTCATGCCCGATTTGATCGCACCCTCGTCGCTGTGCCTGCTGCGCACGTCCGCCATCGGCGATGTCACCCACGTGGTGCCGCTGGTGCGCACGCTGCAAAACGCGTGGCCGCAGACGCGCCTGACGTGGATCGTCGGCAAGCTGGAACGCAAACTGGTCGGCGATCTGCCCGGCGTGGAGTTCGTCACATTCGACAAGTCCGCCGGCCTGCCCGGCATGCTGGCCGTGCACAAGGCGCTGGCCGGGCGGCGCTTCGACGCGCTCTTGCAAATGCAAGTGGCACTGCGCTCCAACGTGCTCAGCCTGGCCGTGCGCGCGCGCCGCCGCATCGGCTACGACAAGGCGCGTTCACGCGACCTGCATGGCGTGTTCATCAACGAGCGCATCGCCGCGCGCCGCGGCGAACACGTGCTCGATGCGCTGGGCAGCTTTGTCGAGCCGCTGGGCATCCGGCAAACCAACGTGCGCTGGGACATCCCCGTGCCCGACGAGGCGCAAGCCTGGGCGCGCGAGCAACTGCCCGGCGACACGCCGACACTCGTCGTCAGCCCCAGTTCCAGCCACGAACTGCGCAACTGGCTGCCGCAGCGCTATGCCAAGGTGATCGACCACGCCGCTGCGCGCGGCCTGCGCGTGTGCCTGACCGGCGGCCCGTCCGAGAGCGAGCGCCGCATGGCCGACGCCATCCTCACGGCGACGCATCGCCGGCCGCTGGACCTGACCGGCAAGGACACGCTGAAAAAGGCGCTGGCGCTGTTTGCGCGCGCGTCCATGGTGCTCACGCCCGATTCCGGCCCCATGCACATGGCCAACGCCGTCGGCTGCAAGGTGATCGGCCTGCACGCGGCCAGCAATCCGGATCGTTCGGGGCCGTATTCGGACCGCCGCTGGTGCGTCAACCGCTACGCCGATGCGGCGCAGGTCTTTCTGCACAAGGACGCCGCACAGCTGCCGTGGGGCAAAAAAATCGAATATCCCGGCGTGATGGAATTGATCAGCGTGGATGACGTGATCGAACGCTTCGACGCGCTGTGCGCGCATCTGCAGCTGGCCTGAAAAACCCGGCTCAGTCCAGAACCACTTCGCCGGCCGCATTCACATGCGCGGCGATTTCGCGCAAATGGTCGCCCTTGCACGGCCCGCCGACGCAATGCCCGCTGTTGGCCTGAAAACTGGCGCCATGCACGGCGCACACCATGATGCCGTCCTTGAGCAAAAACTTGCCCGGCGCCCAGTCCAGCCGGCGGCCGGCATGCGGACACACGTTGAGGTACACGTGCGCCGTGGCGCCCTCGCGCACCACGATGAGGTTTTCCGGCACGCCGTCGACCATGCCTTCGGCGCCGGCAGCCGCGCCATCGACCAGATCGTCCAGCCGGCACAGAACCTGACCGGTTGCCGCCACCGCTTGTTGCGCCCCTTGTGTCATGCCCGATCCGGCCTCATGGTAAAGATTTGCATTGTAACTTTTCGGTGTTTCGCATGCGCCTTGAACTGCCGGCAACCCGTTCGCCATCGCTGCTGGTACGCATTGCCGCCAGCATCGGCGCCTTGATCGTGCTTGGCGTGCTGGTCGTATTCGGCATGTTCGCGCTGGCCATCCTGGCCGTGCTGGGCATCGCCTGGTTGGTGTGGTTTCGCTGGAAACTGCACAAAGTGCGCCGCACCGCCAACGACGGCACCGCTGCCGATTCCAATCGCAACACCGATCCCGACGTCATCGAAGGCGAATACGTGGTCGTGCACGAAAATCGCGACAGCACCCCGTAAACGCCTCGACAAACGCCAACTACGATTGCCGCAAGGCCGTCGTGACAGGCAGGCGCGCCGCGCGCACGGCAGGGAACAGGCCACCGACGAAGCCGATCGCCAAAGCCCACTTCAGCCCGTTCCAGAACAGCTCGCCCGACACACGCAACTGGAAGCTCAGCTGCCCCAGACCGCTGGCGCCACCGGCAATGGTTGAAGCGGTGTAGCCGTTGAAAACCAGCCACGCGATCAATCCGCCCAACACGCCGCCCAGCAAGGCCAGCAGCAGGGTTTCCAGCATCACCGCCACCACCACCGGCACGCCGCGAAAACCAATCGCGCGCAACGTGGCGATCTCGCGCGCCCGTGAAGCGACCGTTGCGAACATGCAGTTGAGCGCGCCGAACAAGGCGCCAATGGCCATGATCGAACCGACCGTGATGCCGACAACACGCAGCATCTTCGTCACGCCCTTGGCCTGCTGGCTGTAATAGGCACGCGTGGTCTGCACGCTCACGGCCAGACTCGGCTGGCTGGCCAACATGGCCTTGAACCTGGCGAAAGCTTCAGGACGGGTCAAACGCACGATGACGGCATTGCGCGTGCTGGCGCGACGGTAGGTGGAAGCCACGGTGGCGGCGTCGGCCCACAACTCGGAATCCAGCGCGTTGCCGGCCTTGAAAATGCCCACCACTTGCCACGTCTGGCTGCCCAATTTGACGGACTGGCCAACATGCAAACCGAACTTGCGCGCCGCACCGACGCCGGCAATCAACTCGCGCATGCCGGTCTTGAAGTGCCGTCCGGCCACCATGTGCACATTCGGTCGCACCTTCCATGCCTCCGGCCCGATGCCGCGCAAACTGGCGCCCGCCATGGCATCGGAACCCGCCCCGCCGACCGGCAAGCGCGCCGCCACCACCAATTCGGGGGAAGCCAGCGGCTTGCCCTGCGCGTCACGCGCGATGCCCGGCGCCTCCTCGACCGTGAGGATGGCCGCACGCGACAACACCGACATGGTTTCGGATGCCGACCCGCCGCGCATGACGATTGCCGTGTCATTGCTGCCGGTGCTTTGCAAGGTGTGCTGGTAGCCGTTGGCCATGGACAACAAGGCCACCAACACGGCCACCACGCCGGCAATGCCGATCACCACCACCGACGACGAACCCAGCCGCTGCGGCAAGGTGGAAAGCCCCACCCGCGTCACCGAAGCCGTGCGCCGGCCACCTCGCGCCAACGCCATCCACACCACCACCAACGCCGCCAGCACCAGTGCCTGCCACCACGACAACAGCACCCACGCCGCCACGCCAATGGCCACGACCAGCAGTTCGCCCAACGTGGCCAGCATCTTTTTCAACGTATGCATGATCGCTCTCCTCAACGCCCGGCCAGTGCATCAACCATGTTCAAGCGCATGGCCCGGATGGCCGGCAACGCACCCACCACCAGCCCGATGGCCAGCATCAGCGCAAGACCCAGTCCCCAACTGCCGGCCGTCACCGGCGGCAAGTTGAAAGAGCCGCCGCTGGCCGCTCCCGCGGCCGATGAAATCAGTGCCACCAACCCCAGCCCGATCACGCCACCGACCACCACCAGCAACACCGACTCGCCCAGCACGATGCCGAGCACGCCGCGATTGGAAAAACCCAACACTTTCAGCACCGCCAACTCGCCGGTGCGTTCGCGCACGGCCTGCGCCATGGTGTTGCCGGTGAGCAACAGCAAGGTGAAAAACACCGCGCCCATGATGGCGCCGACGATCAGGCCAATATCGGCCACTTGCTTGATCTTTTCGGCCACCACGGCCTGCTCGGTCTGGGTGCGCGTTTCGTGGTCCGAGTTGGCCGACAACGCATCGATGGCCTTGGCCACGCGCATGGCGTCATGCGGGTTGGCCACCTCGCTGACATACCAGCCCACCTCGCCGTTGTTGTACGGATTGGACTCATCGAAATACTTCCAGTGCATCAAGGCTGACATTTCCAGCATGCCGCTGCCGGTCTTGCCCTTGGCCGGATGCATGATGCCCACGATGACGAACGGCCAGTTCTTGTTGCCGTTGTTGCGTGGATAAATGGTCGACATCAAATGGATTTTCTGACCCACCTTCCAGTGGTATTTGACCGCCAGTTTTTCGCCCACCAGCAAGCCCATGCGCGTTTTGGCAAACGTTGCCAACGCCTTGGAGTCGGCCTTTTCTTCGGGATACAAGTCGAGATAGCCCGGGCCGACGGCAAACGTGAACACTTGGTTGTGCGCATCCCGGTAGGCGCCGCCAAACCAGTTGGCCCAGGCCACCCTGGCCACGCCCGGCACGCGCGCAATTTTTTGATCCAACGCCTGCGGCAAGGTCTGCATGATCGACAACCGCGAGCTGGTTTGCAGGCGTTTGGCACCAGCCACGCTTTTGCCGGCATCGTTGAACGAAACGCGCACGCCATTGAGCAGGCCAAACAGCAAAAACGCGGCCATGATCGACACCAGCGTCAACGCAGTGCGGGTCTTGTGCCGCATCAAGGCGGCCCATATCAGGTGAAAATATTTCATGGATGACCTCCGGGTTCATCGCATGCGGCTGTGTTTGCAGGAGCGCGCCTGCGCGCGATGGATCTTGCGTGGAACCTCGCCGATGCACGTTTTTTCAGGCGGACGAAACGGTTTCAGTTGACGCTTGTCCCTCGCAGACGCGGTCGCGGCTTGCACTGCTCCCACATGGGATTGGCGCTGGTTTTGTTGGATGTTTATACGGCCATTTCAGGTGACCGATCATCGACCAGCGTGCCCTTGTCCAGATGCAACGTGTGGCTGGCATGCTCGGCCGCCTTGGGGTCGTGCGTAACCATGACGATGGTCTTGCCGTGCTCGCGATTGAGCGTTTGCAGCAGGCCCAGCACCGCTTCGGCCGACTCGCGATCAAGATCGCCGGTCGGTTCGTCGCACACCAGCAGCGTCGGGTCGGACACGATGGCGCGTGCGATGGCCACGCGTTGTTGCTGGCCACCGGAAAGTTCGGCCGGCTTGTGTGAAGCGCGCTCGGACAGGCCCACCAGTTGCAGCGCGATGGCCGCATTGTGCCTGCGCTGGCGTGCCGACAATCTGGTCAGCAACAACGGCAGCTCCACGTTTTTTTGTGCCGACAACATCGGCATCAGGTTGTAGAACTGGAACACGAAACCGACATTGGCCGCACGCCATCTGGCCAGTGCGCCCGCTCCCAGCTGGTCGATGTGCTTGCCGCCAACCTCGATGCTGCCGCCGGTCGGCGTATCCAGCCCGCCAATCAAGTTCAACAGTGTGGTCTTGCCCGAGCCGGACGGCCCCATCAGGGCCAGAAAGTCTCCGGTTTCCACGGCCAGATTGACGTGGTGCAACACTTCCACCTTCTGTTTGCCGCGCGTGTAGGTCTTGGATACATCCGCGATTTCAATCAATGCACTCATGACATCTTCCTCGATGTTGTGGGTTACCTTGACACGTAGGAGCCTGCCTGCAGGCGAACCAGACCCCATCGCGCGCAGGCGCGCTCCTACCTTGTTTTCAACGGTTTTCGGCCTTCTTGACGCGCATGCCATCGGCCAGCCCGGCGGGCGGCTTGGCCACCACCTCGGCCCCGGCTGCCACGCCCTTCGGCAGCAAGCTCATGTCGCCGTAGGTTGGCGGCGCCGGCGTCACCGGCACAGCCTTGGCAGCACCGTCGCTGACCACGAACACCACGTTCTCGTGTTGCCGTTCGACGATGGCCGTGGCCGGCACCAACACCCCCTTGGGCGCCTGCGCCACCTGCTTCGGCGCGGCTTCCAGAAACGACACGCGCACGCCCATGTTGGGCAGAATGCGCGGGTCACGCTTGTCCAGCGCCACACGCACCTTGACCGTGGCCTTGCCCTTGTCCGCGGTGGGCACGATGGCGATGACGTGGGCCGGAATCTTCCAGTCCGGGTAGGCATCCAGCACGGCCGTGGCCGGCATGTTCGGTTTGACGCGGCTGATGTAGGCCTCGTTGACGTCGACGTCGACTTCCAGCGAACGCATGTCCACGATGGTGGCGATGCCGGTCACGGTGAAGCCGCCACCGGCGGCCGCGGGCGCCACGATTTCGCCCACCTGCGCGCTCTTTTGCGTCACCACGCCGGCAAACGGCGCGCGCACGAAGGTGTAGTCGTAATCCACTTGGGCCAACTTGACCTGCGCCTGCGCCGACTTCACTTGCGCGCGTTGCGCGCCAACCTTGGCCTGCGCACTGGCCGCCGCCGTTTGCGCCTGCTCGGCCTGTTGCACCGACACCAGATGCTTGGCCACCAGCGTCTGCTGGCGATGGCTTTCACGCTGGGCCTGGGCCAGATCGACCTGATACTCGTGCAACGTGGCTTGCGCGGCGCTCAAGCCGGCTTTGGCGGCGTTGAGCTCGGCGCTTTGCGCGCTGCTGTTCAACGTGGCCAGCACCTGGCCTTTTTTGACGTGGTCGCCTTCTTCGATGAGCACTTGCGTCAACGTACCGACGATCTGCGCCGACACCGTCGCCTCGCGCCGCGCGGTGACGTAGCCGGTGGCCTGCAGGATGGCGCCGCCCGAGGCCTGGCTGGCAGTCGGCGCCACCGCGGTGGCCGTGTGTACCGTGACGGCACGCGCGCTCGTCCACCACCAGATGCCACTGGCGATCAAGGCCAGCACCAGCACGCCGACGACGATCAGCCACGGCCAACGCCGCGCCGGCCTGGCGTCATCCCGGTGCTCACGCTCGATACGCAACTGCGCCAGCAAATCACTGCCGTTTTCCATGGTTGTTCCCAATCCCCGCCCGGGGTCATCACTGGCATCAGATTGCCAGTGCGCTCGCGGGTGGTTAAGGGAGTTCCATCAGCCGGTGGTCGTGACAGTTGTCACGCCGGCACGCGCCCGATCAGGTCAGGCGCGGCGTCGCTGGGAGCGTCCGACGTCGGCCTGCACGTGGCGGTAGGCCAGCGCCAGTCGCTGTGCGGCCGGCACCAGCATCGCTTCCGGCACGGCGGCGTAATGCAGCAACAACACGACGTGGTCCGGGCGGTGGCAATACCAGTCCTCGGCCGACTGCAGCAGCAAGCCCAGACGCAGCGCTTCTTCGCGCAGCAGGCTCATCCAGGCGGCATCCAGTGACGGCAGATGCGCCAACACCTGCCCCGCCACGGCCTTGCCTTCGATGCGGATATCAGTCCCCAGCGCCTGCTGCAAGGCCTCGACAAGCATCTCGTGCTTGCGCAGCAACTGCTGGGTCAGGCGGCGCTGGCTGCGCCGGTATTCGCCGGCGGCCACATAGTTGGCCCAGGCATACTGGCGCAGCGCCAGGCCGTCGCGGTCGCTCAACGCCTTGAGCGCATGGAACTTGTCGCGCAACGCCGATGGCACCACGACACAGCTCATTTCCATGGCCGGATACACCGTGTGCGCAAAGCCGCTCATGTAATAAATGACGCGCTCGTGACGATCCATGCTGGCCAGCGACGGCAACGTGCGCACGCCGTGGCGATGATCGCAATCGACATCTTCTTCCACGATCCAGGCCGGTTGCGCGTAGGCCCAGGCCAACAGCGCCTCGCGTCGCGCCTGCGACAGCGTTGCGCCGGTCGGCAGATGGCAGGTCGGCGCCACGTGCAAGACCCTGGCATTGACCAGCACCTGCGCCTGCGCGGTGATGTCCAGGCCATCGCCGTCCAGCGCGCACGCTTCCACCCGCGCGCCAAGGGCACCAAATGCGCGCCGCACACCCGGATGACACGGATCTTCCACGCCCACGACCGTGCCTTCGTCCGCCAGCACGCGCGCGATGAGGTCGCGCGCCTGCTGTGCGCTGTTGACGATGAACACGTCGTCGATGTTGGTCACCACGCCGCGCTCGCGCAGCAGGTAATCCAGCAGGGCCTCACGCAACGGGCGCGCGCCGGCCACTTCCGGCGGATCGGTCGGCAGCGAATCCATGGCCTGGGTCAGCACCTGGCGCCACGCCTTGAGGCCGCGCACGTCGTAGCTGACGGCGCCATCGGTCAAATTGACGATGCCCACCACGTCGTCCAGCAATTCCCGCGGCAGGTCCGTCGGCGGCGCGCCATGCACGCGCCCGGCCAGACGCGAGGTCGGCACTTCGGGCGGTCGCGCCTCTTCGGCCTCGACAGTCGCCCGTCCGGGGTTTCCTTCGGCATAGGCCGGCGCCAACCGTTCCGTCACCGGCACGGCATCGACGACATAGGTGCCTGAACCCACGCGGGTGGCGGTGTAGCCCTCGGCTTCCAGCTGCGCATACGCATGCAGGACGACCGTGCGTGACACGCCCAGCGCATCAGCCACGGTGCGCGTGCCCGGCAGGCGCTTGCCCGCGGCGAAGCGCCCTTCAACGATTTGTCGGCGCAACGTCGCGTACACCCGCGTGTACAACGGCCCTGCACCCTCCAATTTCAAAAGCATGTCGACTTCCTGGCGCGTGCCCCATGGGGATGGCCGCGCTCTTCTGGTGGCTGCACGCTTGCGCGTGCAGCCAGTGACGATGCCCCTCCTTACATGCGCCAGTGTATAGAACCAAGTGTCACGACAGAACATGACTGACGACACCCGCACCGGGCGCAACAACACGTACTGGTATGCGACTTTTTCGTAAAACCGGTATCAATCCGGCGACATGATAACGCAATCACCTGTTTTTGCGTTAAATATCCGTACCGGACCGCATGCGCGGCACCAAAGTGGTCTCTTCACCAACGTAAAAAAGTGGTTATTTACGCGTTCACGGCGCGACGCCACCCTAGATCGCGGAACGATCCCTCGTTAGTGCGTTCCGACGCGGTGTCTGGCATCCACGGATGCCACCTCACCTCCACACACAGTCACCTTTGCCCGCCTTTCAACGGTTGCGCGACTCGCGGCCGCGGCGGGCTACTGGGGAGAAAAACTTGAACAACGTGTCCCGCAACAAGTCGCTGCCGCGCCGCAGCTCGCTGGCCATCGCGCTGGCGCTGGGCCTGAGCGTTTCCGGCTTTGCCTTCGCGCAGTCCACCACCGGCACCATCTTCGGCAACGCCGGCGCCGCCGCTGGCGATACCGTGACGGTTTCGAGCAACAACGGTGTCGTGCGTACGGTCTCGGTCAATGGCCAGGGCCAGTACACCATCGCCAACCTGCCGCTGGGCATCTACACCGTGTCGTTGAAGAAAGACGGTTCGGTCATCAGCCAGCACAACAACATCACCATCCACGTGGGTGCCGGCACCCAGGTGAACTTCTACGTCGGCGGCGCCAACGCCCAGAACCTGGGTGCGGTGCAGGTGAGCGCCAATGCGCTGCCGGCCATCGACGTCACCTCGGTCAGCTCGTCCACCGTGATCACGTCCCAGCAGCTGCAAAAGCTGCCGGTCGGCCGCAGCGCCGAAGCCATCGCGCTGCTGTCCCCTGGTGCAGTTGCCGGCAGTTCCTACTTCGGCAACGCCGTATCCTTCGGCGGTGCCGGCGTGACCGAGAACGCGTATTACGTCAACGGCTACAACACCGGCAAGCCGTATTCCAACATCGGCGGCTTCCAGCTACCGTACGGCGCCATTGCCCAGCAGCAGACCTACACCGGCGGCTACAGCGCCAAGTACGGTCGTTCCGACGGCGGCGTCATCAACCAGGTCGGCAAGCGCGGCACCAACCAGTGGCACTTCGGTGGCCAGATTGCCTGGTCCCCGCGTTCACTGGCTTCGGGCGGCAAGAGCACCTATTACCCGAACATAGCCATACCTGAAGGCATGACCCTGCCTCCGTCCAGCATCGCGACCGAAGGCAAGATCAACCGCTACCGCGGTGACAACAAGAGCTGGCAGACGATCTACTCGGCCTATGCCGGCGGTCCCCTGATTCAGGACAAGCTGTTCGCGTTCGTCGCTGTCCAGACCGAGAACGATCAGAACACCAACGTCAGCAGCAACATCCCGCTGGTCACCGACACGCATTCCAGCGAGCATTCGACCCAGATCTACGGCAAGATCGACTGGAACATCGATGCCAACAACATCCTCGAGCTGACCTCCCTGACCTCGGATGATACGAACGGCAAGGGTGCGGTCTACAACTACAGCTACGACTCCTACAAGGACGGCTCGTTCCTGTACCCATCCGACGCCGCCGTCAACAACGCCAAGTTCCTGATCGCCAAGTACACCAGCTACATCGGCGACAACGCGACCTTGAATGTCACCTGGGGCCGTGGCCATTTCGAGAATTATTACGAGTACGGCACCAGTAGCAAACTGCCGTACATTTTGCTGCCTCAGTATCAGGATCCGGCCTACGGCGATCCGCACGCCAACTCGCAACCGCGCCTGTACAACGCTTCGCCGAACGGCACCAACTCCACGCGCGGCCTGCGCGTCGACTTTACCTATCAGCTGGGCAACCACAAGCTGGGTATCGGCATCGACAACATGGAATACAACGCCGCCAACCAGGGCCAGCTGCCGACCGGCCCGGGCTACGCTTGGTTGTACCTGCCTGGTGATCCGAATACCCCGATTGCCCCGGACCTCGGTGTCGGCGCCCCGGGTGGTGACGGCTACTACGTGGCCAAGTACACCTTCGACGATTCGAGCAACATGTCGACGGAACAGAAGGCCTATTACATTCAGGACATCTGGAACGTCACCGACAACTTGCAGTTGAATCTCGGCCTGCGCAACGACCACTTCACCAACAAGAACAACAAGGGCATCGCCTTCGTTGACGAGAAGAACCAGTGGGAGCCGCGTCTGGGCTTTTCTTGGGACGTAAACGGTGATTCGTCGCTGAAGATCTACGGCAACGCTGGCCGCTACTACCTGGCCCTTCCGAACTCGGTTGCCGTGCGTGCGGCCGATCCGTCGGTGTTCACCTACCAGTACTTCACCTACACCGGCATTGACGCCAACGGCGAGCCGACCGGCTTGAAGGAAGTCGGTGGCGTGGACGGCGCCAAGGCACCAGGTCCGGTCTCCGGCAACAACGAGTACGGCACGGACAAGGATCCGCACACCGTCACCGCCAACGACCTCAAGGCGCAGTACCAGGACGAGTTCATCCTGGGCTTCGACAAGACCCTGGGTTCAAAGTGGGTGTACGGTGCCAAAGCCACATATCGTGAGCTGAAGGCCGCCATCGACGACGTGTGCGATCCGACCTCGCTGGCCAACAAGATGAAGGCCGACGGCTACAACGTCAGCGACTACGAAGTCGGCAACCCGGGCTGCCTGATCTTCAACCCGGGCCGTACCAACCACTTCTACGTCGCTCGCAAGGACGGCAACGGCTACGCCAACGTCGCCATGTCCACGTCCGACTGGGGCTTCAAGCAAGGTGCCAAGCGCAAGTACTACGGCCTGGATCTGTACTTGAGCCATCCGTTTGACGGCAAGTGGTCGATGCGTGTGGACTACCTGTTCTCGCGCAGCTGGGGCAACACCGAAGGTCAGGTGCGTTCGGACATCCGCCAGGATGACGTCTCCAAGACCGAAAACTGGGACAACTGGCAGATCATGGATCATTCCTATGGCCTGCTGCCGAACAATCGCCGCCACCAGTTCAAGGCCCGCGGCATGTACCAGATCACGCCGGAATGGCTGGTCTCGGGCACGTTGTCGATCCAGTCCGGTACGCCGCGTTCGTGCCTGGGTTACTACGGCGCCGACGAGACCAACCCGTACAACTACGGTTCCAGCTTCCATTGGTGCAATGGCGTACCGTCCGACCCGGGCGCCGCCGGCAGCACGCCGTGGACCAAACAGTTGAACCTGGGCGTGCGTTACACCCCGGCCTTCGCCGACCACAAGTTGGCATTCAAACTGAACGTGTTCAACGCGCTCAACGAGCAGAAGCCGATCCAGGTCAACCCGACGTACGAAGCTTCGGCTGGCGTGTTGTCCAACACCTACGGCATGGCCCAGTACTACGAAGCGCCACGCATGGTTCGCCTGTCGGTGTCCTACGACTACTGATGAGATACACGGACAGGGACGTCCAACCCCATAACAAAAATCGGGCGCGAGTGCGTATCCCCATACCCTCGCGCTTCACATGAAACTCCCCCACATAGGCCGCCAGCTTCCCACTGGTGGCCCTTTTTTTGCCTGCCGCAACCACCCGCGCGCTATGCTCCGCGCATGACTTATCTATTCGATCCCCCCGCCATTGCCAGCCTGCCCGTCATGGGCGACGAGCGCCGTTTTCCGGTGCGCCGCATCTTCTGCATCGGACGCAATTACGCCGACCACGCGCGCGAAATGGGCGCCACGGTCGAGCGCAGCCATCCGGTGTTTTTCACCAAGCCGACCGACGCGCTGGTGGCCGATGGCGGCGATGTGCCGTATCCGTCGGCGACCGGGCAGTTTCATCACGAAGTGGAAATGGTGGTCGCGCTGCGGCACGGTGGCCGCGACGTGGACGAAGCATCCGCGCAAGACCTCGTTTTCGGCTACGGCATCGGCCTGGACCTGACCCGCCGCGACCTGCAGGCCGCCGCCAAGAAACGCGGCCAGCCGTGGGACACGGCCAAGGGACTGGACCACGGCGCCCCGGTATCGGCCATCGTGCCAGCAAGCGTCGCACAACCTTCGCCCGCCACCACGCTGTCGCTGAGCGTCAACGGCCAGCTGCACCAGCAATCCACGCTGGACGCCATGCTGTGGAGCGTGCCGGAAATCATCGCTGAGCTGTCCTGGCTGTTCGAGCTGAAACCCGGCGACCTCATCTTCACCGGCACGCCGGCCGGCGTCGGCCCGCTGGAACGCGGCGACCGGTTCCATGCCGAACTTGCCGGCATCGCCACGCTTGACGGCCGCATCGTGTGACGTTCATGGCTTTTTCACACAATATTCGCTTAGATAGGCGGCGGGGCGGCGCGTAAGCCGAAGGCTTCATCCAATACTCAGGGAAATCCAGCGATGAGCATGTACAGCGAATTCAAGACTTTCATCATGCGCGGCAACGTGATCGACATGGCCGTCGGCATCGTCATCGGCGCCGCGTTCAAGGACGTCGTCACCGCGCTGGTCAACGACATCATCATGCCGCCGATCGGCTGGGTCACCGGCGGCATCAATTTCAACCACCTCAAATGGGTGCTCAAGGCCGCCGGCGCCGACGGCAAGGGCGGCGTGGCGATCAGCTACGGCGCCTTCATCAACACCATCATCACGTTTCTCATCGTGTCGTTCGCCATCTTCATGATGATCAAGGTGATCAACAAGCTGCACAAGAAGGCCGAAGCCGCACCGGCCGCACCGGCTGCCGACGTGGTCCTGCTGACCGAAATCCGCGATTTGCTGAAAAATCGCGCCGAGTAAGCCGCGCATTCCGGTTCCGGCGGCGCCTGCCGATGCCGTCCAACTGGACATCCAGGGAAAATCCATCGCGGAACTGAAAGTTTCCGGCCCCGTGAGGACGTGGACACGGCCATGAAAAAGGGCGTCATCGGCAGGCGCCGCCGGGACAGGTGGACGCCATTGGCTTGCCGCAGATGAGCCGTGCCGAAATGCAGCGTGTCCCGTAATTCCGGACATCCTTGACGCCCAGGTGGCGCACGAACGGCGCTTCGGCCACCAAGAGCCACGACTTGACTGTTGGCCGGAAACGACGCGCGTTCCTGCAGATGAACTCGCGCGTGGATGCCGCCATGTACGCTGTACGCAACGAATTCGTCGAGGATTCTCCGTGAAACTGAGCCAACTCCAGGCACGCCGGATCGCTCTTGCTTCACAAGGTTTTGCCAAGAGCCGCCCCAAAACGGCAACCATGCGGCACGTCGCCGCCACCATCGCACGCCTCGGGCTGTTCCAGATCGACTCGGTCAACGTGTTGACCCGCGCACATTACATGCCGTTGTTTTCGCGTTTGGGGCCCTACGACAAAGAACTTCTGCATCGCGCTTCAGGCAAGGCGCCACGCAAACTGTTCGAATATTGGGCGCACGAGGCGGCATTGGTTGATGTCTCGCTGCATGCCGCGCTGCGTTTTCGCATGCAATCGGGCGAACGGATGTGGAGGTCAATGGAACGCGTCGCCCGCGAGCAACCCGCTCTGGTACAAAGCGTTTTCGACGAGATCCGTGAACGAGGCGCACTGACAGCCCGCGACATCAAACTTCACGATTCGGCGACGCCGAAGACGGAGTGGGGTTGGAACTGGTCCGCGGTCAAGAGTGCGCTGGAATATCTTTTCTACAAGGGTGAAATCACGTCCGCACGGCGCAACCAGTCTTTCGAACGCGTATACGATCTGCCGGAACGCATCATCCCGTCGGCGATTTTGAAAGCTCCGGACCTCGACCCGGATCAGGCTCATCTGGCGTTGGTTCGTTTCGCCTCGCGCGCCCATGGCGTTGGTTCGGAGAAATGCCTGCGCGACTACTTCAGGCTCCAGGCTGAGCCAACCCGGGCGGCGATACGACAACTCGTCGCGCAGGGCGAACTCATTCCGGTGACGGTCGACGGCTGGAACCGGCCCGCTTACGTGCATGCGGACGTCAAGATTCCCCGCAAGGTCCAGGCTCGCGCTCTGCTCAGTCCCTTCGACCCATTGATATTCGAGCGGCGGCGAACCGAAGCATTGTTCGATTTTCGCTACCGCATCGAAATCTACGTCCCCGAGCACAAACGGGTACACGGATACTACGTGCTGCCGTTCCTCCTGGGAGACCAGCTTGTGGCGCGGGTGGACCTGAAAGCGGATCGAGCGCGAAGCATGCTGATCGTCCGTTCGGCATGGGCCGAACAGAATGCGCCGGCACAAACGCCCGAGGAACTTGCCGAGGAGCTTGCCCTGATGGCGGCGTGGCTTGGGCTTGATGGCATCGAAGGCCCGAAAAACGGTGACCTGGCCGGGAAATTGAGTAAGGCTTTAACGCGCATGTAAACCTAACTCCTTTATTCGAATTATCCACCCTTGTCGCCAATTATTCCATTGAGGCATTCCCTCAGCGGCATTCCGAGGCCGCAAATAGCCCACACATACCTCATAATGAATATACAACTCCTTTTGAATGACCCAAAAATCTAAACAAAGTCACCCCGTAGATTAGAGGATAATGGAAACGCTTGACACGAATTCGATTACCATAACGGGATGAACATTGCCGATGTGCGCCTTCATGCCGAAGTGCCACTGGTTACCTTTCTTTGTCTGGTGCATCTCGGCATCACGATGCTTGCCCATGTTCTTCGTCGAGGGCGGCGCGGCAATGATCGTGGCGTCCACGATGGTGCCTTTCGACAGCGCCATGCCGTGCTGTTTCAGGTGCTCGCCCACCACCGCAAACAACCGGGCGGCCAAGCCGTGCCTCTCCAACAGGTACCTGAATTTGCACACCGTCGTCTCATCGGGCGCCGCCTCCTGGCCTAGGTCGATGCCCACGAAACGATGCATAGCGGCCGAGTCGTACAACGCCTCTTCCACCGCCGGATCGGACAGCGCGTACCACTGCTGCAGGAAGTGGATGCGCAGCATCCGCTCCGCGCCCACTGGACGACGACCGCCGCCCTTCGGCTCCTTCGGGTAGTACGGCTCAATGACCGCGCACAGCGCCGTCCATGGTACCACTTGATCCATCTCTGCCAGAAATACATCGCACCGCGTGGGCTTGCGATGCCGCTCAAAGCCTGCGTCGTGCTGCATCGACAAGCTCATCGGCTTGGAGGTCATCAGCATTGATCCGTCATCAGGTCAAACTTCGACCGCAGGGTAAAATCGGAGTTTCCTTAGGGCATTTGCAATCTGCTTTGCCGAAACAGTAAAGCCCTTCCCGTCTACCGTGATAGTTGTGGTTGAGCTAGGATGTTGAAGCAGACGATTAACCGCACGCGTGCAGGCATCGTTTGCATCTCTAATCTGCCTCTTACTCCAGTTCGAATGATTGTCGTCCAAGGTACAGGTATAGCTCTTACTGTGCGCGCCTTCTTACATATACACCCATCGGGATCGATATTTACGACAGGGGTTATTATTGACATATCAGAATTAAATCTCTGCAACTGAAACACCACCCCCAGAAATCCGATACTCTCTAGTGACCGACACCCCCAAGGGGAAGTCATTCCACTCAATCACTATGGAGATGCCACTTTCATTTACATCAAGCGAAAGTACTTCGCCATCATTTAACTCCATGAGAGGCCTATCCGGAAATTCGCCATCAACCTTCACGCAGGAAACAGACGAAATCTTAAGCGCCACTCGCAACTTATTCCTTCCCACCAAGACGCCATCCAATTCTAAATACAACACATCATCACGTTTAATGAATTGGATTACATTAGCCTCGTGAAAACTCATACGCCCCAGACCGCTCATTGTCAGTCTCCTGGAAATAAATGTGAAGCGTCACATCCGCGCGCACACGGGTTCCCACTTTTGTCTATATACTGATCTTGCTTACCGGTCGCGTTAGGGTTGTATCTATGATAGTGGTCTTTTCCTTCATAGCCTGGCTTTTTAGGTTTCCCCTGATCAAAACGAACCCCATCCCCCGTTACAGGTTCTCAAATGATCTGTGGCCGACTTGGCAGCACTAGGGTGGCTCATTTCCTTATAACCATGTTTGAGCAGATCACCTGGATTCTTCGGCAATCCTTGCTTAATCTTAGGCTTGACAATTTTACTAGCGATAGTTCTGGCAATTATCTTTATTGCAGCGATAGCTCCACCGGCTTCTGCCGCCCCCGTGGCTGACGCCATCACAATGACAATAGGGACGCCAACATCACGGCCTATCCTGTTTGCCTCCTTCGGATGTGCATTGGCTCACTTTCCATAGTTTTGAACCATTACGCCGCATGTGCCGTCAGCACAACGCCCGTCCAAGTCGGTATAGCGTACGGGATTGTCATTGGCACACAACTACCATACAGCCTGGAATCCCGCTACAGCAAATTCAAATGAGTGTAAGCGAACCTGTTACTACTCATCTTCGATCCCCGGACAAAGTGCAATGTAAAGATTTCTCGCCCCGATTACCACATCACACCACGCCTTACTTGCAATAACTCGCTCCATATCCTCATCGTAATAAGGCTCTGTTTTTTGGTAATGTGAAATCGCACCAAGAAGGGATTCTACTTGGTGGGCTTGGCTGTTATTTAATTTATTGCGATTATCTTCCACAAAGCTTGGAAATGCCCAGTCATCCATGAGGGTTGTCAACATTTCGTCAGGCGATCCATCAGATGAATCGATGGCGCCGCTCCAGGCTAAGCGCTGATATACCGTGTCAGAAAGTCCAAGAAGACTTCCAACCACTCTGTCTCGCCATATATAGAAATTCATATTGCTAGTTCTTTTGTAGTTTATCGGCCGGAACAAACCGGAACTTGTCAACAGGAACGTGGCTATCTTGAGACTGTACAGGGACCGGCGTGTTGTCTGGGCCATAGCGTTTCCCGTTTGCCGTCCTCACGACGTGATCGACTCGCTGCCCCGGCTGCGAGCTCTTTTCGCGCCCCGGGACAAAGCGAACTGTATCGTGTTTCGGATTTTCCGGATTCCGATAAATAGAACCGGGGCCCTTGGTTGGCTTGTCCTTGACCCAATTCCGCGGTACTCCATTTGGTCGAGGACTGTCTTTTGTGCCATTCGACGTGGTGACTTTTCGAACTACTTGGCGAATTACGATCCGAGCCGCTCCCACTACAGCTTCTGGTGCAATCAGATAGGCAACTGGAAGTGCCACTATGCCTATAGTTGCACCACCAATTACTTTCCCTACTGGGTCAGGCGTCAGATTAGGCTTCGCTCCCATCATCTGCCATTCTGCCTGGAGCGTCCTCCCGGTTTCGCGTCCATCCGGATCAATATTTACAATAGGATTGTTATTGGCATAGGCAAATCGGTTGAAGTTGTAGATATTTCCGGGCGTCGGGCTTATTGGATCCGGGCTGATAAACCGCCCTATCGTCGGATCGTAATATCGCTGCTGCATGTACACAAGCCCGCTATCCGGGTCATTCACATGACCCGTGTAGCCCGGTCCGGCCAACGGTGTCCCCTCCACTTGCTGGCCGTAGGGCCGATAGCCAGCCGTGTAGGTCACCTGCCCTTGCGGCGTCATCGTCGCCACCACCGTACCTTGTGCATTGGTCACGATCAGCTTCACGCTGACCTTGGGTACCGTGGTGCCAGCACTTGCCTGAAGCATCCACAGCCACCCTAACAACACGATCAGCCATGGGCGCCACGATGTGCCAGTCCGTCCCCTTCGCATGTTTTTTCTCCCTTTCCCGATCTACCTGACATTTGGCTTGGTATCCCTTACGGGTTCTTTGCCTAGACAACAGGAGCCAGAATACACTCCAAGTTCCCCCCCCCAAGATTCAAGTAAATCCGCTTTGTCTGTTCCGATCAAGCGCTCGTTGCGTCCATCCAAGCCTTGGATCAGCTCTTCAATGCTCACCCAACGCTATACGTGTGCGACATAGCCAATCAACGAGGATCCGGTCAAGGAAGGAAGTTCAGCTTTCTCGGCGGGCACGTCTCCCATCATGGTCGATACGAATCGGCATTTCCCGCAGTGGATAAATATCTTGCGCAGCACGCACAGCACAGCACAGCAAGGGGTCAGCACACTCTTTCCACCAATTTGCGATTTGCACACCCATGCCTTCCTGCACGTTTGCGCGGTGCCGGCACGCGCTAGTCTGGCCCGATCGCTTCAGACTTGGGGAAACACCGTGCGCAAGCTTCTCGCAACCGCTCTCGCCGCCGGCCTGATGGTCGCCTTTGGCACCGTGCCGACCGCCTTGGCAGCCACCCACCAGGGGGACGCCAACACGCAAATGGCGCAGGCCGCCGGCAAGGACATGCATCTGGCGCCATTCCCGGCGGCGGCCAGCACCGATCAGACCACGGTCGTCAACGGCCGTACGCTGCATTACAAGGTCACCGTCGGCTGGCTGCCGGTGCGCAATGCCCAGGGCAAGATGACCGGCCAAGTGATGTACACGGCCTACACCATTGCCGGCAAGAACCGCCCGGTGACGTTTGCCGTGAACGGCGGGCCGGGCGCGTCGTCGGTGTACCTGAACTTCGGCGCCATCGGCCCCAAGCGGCTGGCTTTTGGCGACACCGGTGACACGCCGTCCGATCCGCCGGTGCTGCACGACAACCCCGGTACCTGGCTGGGCTTTACCGATCTGGTCTTCATCGACCCGGTCGGCACCGGCTACAGCCGCGCGCTGGTCGACGAGAAAACCGCCACCAAGCTGTTCTACTCGACCGATGCCGACATCCATTACCTGTCGCGCGTCATCTACGACTGGCTTGACCACAACCACCGCATGACCTCGCGCAAGTACCTGGTCGGCGAAAGCTACGGCGGCTTCCGCGGCCCGCGCATCACCGAGTATCTGCAAACACAGCTGGGCGTGGCGATGAACGGCCTGGTGCTGTTTTCGCCGTATCTCGACCCGGCGGCGTACGGCGACAAGTACGTCTCGCCGGTATCGTGGATGCTGACCCTGCCGCCGATCGTCGCCGCGCATCTCGAACGCGAGGGCAAGCTGACGGACGCGGCCATGCAGCCGGTCATCCACTACACGCTGACCACCTACGCGACGACGCTGATGCAGGGCCATTCCAACCCTGCCGCCTACGCCGCGATGATCCAGAAGGTGACGCAGCTGACCGGACTGGATCCGACCTTCGTCAAGCACGAGGGCGGCCGGCTGTCGACCGGCGCCTATCTGCGCGAAGTGCATCGCGATCAGCAAAAGGTGGGCAGCGTGTACGACTCCAATCTGGCGTCATGGGATCCGTTCCCGTACGCGCCGCACCAGATGGGCGGCGACCCGCTGTTGAACGGCATCATCGCGCCGACCACCGAGGCCATGGTGCATTTCATCAACCAGACCGTCGGCTGGAAGTACTACGGCCGCTACAACGCCTTGAGCTACAAGGTCAACGAGCTGTGGCACGAGGACAAGGACGCGCGCAGCGGCTCGGTCCGGCAACTGCGCGAAGCGGTGGCCAACGATCCGCGCCTGCACGTGCTGATCGCGCACGGCTGGAACGACCTGTCCTGCCCGTTCATGATGTCGGTGCTGGCCGTCAACCAGATGCCGGTGATGGGCAACAAGGATCGCGTGCAGGTGAAGGAATACAAGGGCGGCCACATGTTCTACACGCGCAAGGATTCGAGCCTGGCCGTGCAGCATGACGTCAAGGCGCTGGTCGAGGCGACCAGCCGCTGACACCCGAAAGATCCGGCATGACCATCACTCATTCGTCAACGCTGGCCTGCCCGCATTGCGGGTTTGTCCAGACGCTGGTCATGCCGGATGACGTCTGCGTGCATTTCTGCACCTGCCCGGGTTGCCACGCATTGCTCAAACCCAAACCGGGGGATTGCTGCGTGTTCTGTTCGTACGGCTCGGTTCCTTGTCCGCCCGTGCAACGGGCACGTCAGGGGTGTCACGCGAAAACCGACTGACACACGCTTGCCAAAATCGGCGCCCGATTACCGTCCCGGGATCCTCCATGCAGGCGCCACCACATTCGTCACCACGGCAAGCCAGGGTGTGGCCTCGTTACCATGGGCGCATGCCAGCCCATACCTACACCCTTGGCGCACCGTGCTCGCATCAGGTCGAGATCAAGAAAAGCCGCTTTCTGGCCCAGGCCGCGCCGGTGCATGGCGAAGACGACGCCATGGCCCTGCTTGCGGCCGCCCGCGCCAATGACGCCGGGCACCATTGCTGGGCCTGGCGTCTGGGTCAGGCCTGCCGGTTCAACGACGACGGCGAGCCGTCCAGCAGCGCCGGCAAACCGATCCTCGCGGCCATCGACGGGCAGGAACTCGACGGCGTCATGGTGGTGGTCTCGCGCTGGTTCGGCGGCATCAAGCTGGGGGTCGGCGGGCTGATCCGCGCCTACGGCGGCGCCGCCGCGCAATGCCTGCGCGAAGGGCAGCATATTGCCGTCATCCCCGTCACGACACTGGTGCTGGAATGCGGCTATGCCGACCTGCCCGTCATCAAGGCACGCGCCGCGGCGTTGCAGGCAAACTTCATCAACGAAGATTTCGGCACCCATGGCGTGCGCCTTGAACTGTCGCTGCCCGACGAGCACGTCGCCACCCTGCGCCAACTGGTGGCCGGCGCGACGCGCGGGCAAGGCCGCGTGAAAGCCATGCCCGGCTGATGCCGAACCGCCGACGCGCTTAATGCGTTTTCGCCTTCAGCGCCGCGTCGGCCGGCTTGCGGAAGCGGAAGATGAACTGGCTGGTGTGGCCGCGGATGGATTTGGCGAACACCGGAATGTTCAGCGGGTCTTTCGGGTTGATGAGCGCCTTGCTGGCGCCGTCAAACACGAAGCCGGCCGCTTCGATTTCCTTTTTGACCGCGGCCGGGTCGATGCGGTGCAAGGTGTCGGTGTCACGGACGCCGGAACCGGCCGGGGCGATGTGGTCGATCACGATGAACACGCCGCCAGGCTTGAGCGCGTCATAGACGCTCTTGTCGAACGCGGCGATGGAAATGCCGAGGTTGTGGTAATCGTGATAGTTGTTGGCGGTGAACACCACATCGGCCTTGCCCGGCGCAGCGACCCTGGCGGCCGATTCGGCCAGCACGCCGACGTTGGCGTAATGCGGCGTGGCGGCCATGGTCTTCCACTTGGCCATGGCCTTGCCGTAGTACTTCATCATCTGCTCGGGCCACACTTGGTAGACATGCCCCTTGGGGCCGACCACCTGGCTGAACACGCGTGTCCAGTAACCCGAGCCGGGCACCAGTTCGACGACCGTGTCGCCCGGCTTGATGCCGGCAAAGATCACCACGGCGGCCATCTGGCGACGCGTGTCGTTTTTCTTGTCGGCGGCGCGGGCCGGATCGTTCATGGCCGCCGTCACGTAGGCCGGCACGGATGGCGGCGCGGTGGATGCCACCGGTGCCGCCATGGCCGTCAGCGGCAGCGCGAAGCCGGTCAAAGTTGCCATCAGCAAAGACGTACGCATGGGCCTGTCTCCCGGTCGACGAAGTCTCGATTGTGCACCGTTGCGAGGCGTGTTGCAGACGATGCTCACGCCGCCAGCCGCCATCTTGCACAACACGCCCCGGCAGTAGCTACCATGAGGCACCGGTTGGGGACAGGTGGTTGTCATGACGCAACACACGCATCGTTCGGGACAATACGGCATCGACGCGCCCTACGCGCCCATCGGCATGGCGGTGGGCGGCATCATTTGCCTGGTCATGGCCTGCCTGTCGCAAAACCTGTGGGAGACGTGCTGGTTTGGCGTCTGGACGGTGTTGCTGCTGGGCATGGCGAGCAGTTTTTTCTACACCTCGCGGCGCGGCAAATTCGTGGTTTGGGCGCGGATTGTCGAAGGGCTGCGGCTTGCGGGCGACGAGCAGGCGCTTGACCTTGGCTGCGGACGCGGTCTGGTGCTGCTGGAAGTGGCGCGGCATCTGCCGCGCGGCGAAGCGGTCGGCATCGACCTGTGGCGCTCGCGTGACCAGTCGGGCAACAACAAGCAGGCCACCCTGGCCAACGCCCGCGCCGAGGGCGTGGCCGAACGCGTGCGTCTGGAAACCGGCGACATGGCCAAACTGCCCTTTCCCGACGCCAGCTTCGATCTGGTCACCTCCAGCCTCGCCATCCACAACATGCCCGCGGCCGCGGATCGCCAAAAGGCCATCGACGAGGCCGTGCGCGTGCTGCGTCCCGGCGGCCGCCTGGCCATTGCCGACATGCGCCACACGCGCGCCCACGCGGAACGCCTGCACGCGCTGGGCCTGACCGACGTGGCGCGACGCAATCTGGGCTGGCGTTTCTGGTATGGCGGCCCGCTGTGGGCCACGCATCTGGTCAGCGCGCGCAAGCCCTGATCACGGCGTGCCGCTGGCCTTTGTCGGCGCATGCTGGCCGGTGATGGCGGCGCGGAAGGCGCGCAACTTGTTCTTCAGCAGGGTTTCGTTGGTCGGCCCGACGCGGATCATCAACTTCTGGCCAGCCGACAGCGCTTCCAGTTGCGGATCGGCAAACGCGTAACCCTTGTCGGTCTTCACCAGCGCCAGCGGGCCGGTCGGCTCGGGTGCCTTGAGCAGATGGTCGATCACCTGCACCAGCCGGTCATTGAAGTAGCCATGCGGATAACCCAACTGCTGGTACGCCTGCTGAAACAGGGGATAGTCGGCAACGTACCAGGCCGCCAATTGCGCCATGTCGGCCTGCTTGACCCAGTTCATGTACGGCGCGTAACGCGCGTCATTGGACGCATTCATGACCAGCTGGCCGGAGGCCGTCGTGGTCGTGACCACATCGCCGGCCGGCGCATGCAGCGGCAGGATGTTGTCGCCCAGCTCGTGCTGCGGCAAGGCGTTGACCGTGGCCACGATGCGCTGCACCAGATGCGCGTTGGCAAACTTGCCGAACGACGTATCGCCGCTCAATCGCGCCAGTGCCGAGGTGACCGCCGCATCGCTGTGCGCCAGCGGCGGCAGGGGTGCCGGCGCGCTGGCCGTGTGTGCCGGCGTCACCGCGGTGATGGGATGGGCGATGGCCGGCGCCGATGCCGGCGTGGCCACCGTGGCGGCGGCGGCCGGGGTCTTGACCACGGCCGCCTGTTTCGCGCGCCGCGCGTACCACGCCGCCGCAATGATCACGATGATGATGATGATGGCGATGACCCACACCACGCCGGTTTTCTTTTTGCTGCCCATCGTCGACTCCTGCGCACGCTCGTGCCTGTTTTGACCGATGGTACGTCAGATCGTTCGCGCGCCACCGCGCGCCATGCCGAAAAACGCCACACGCATTCAGCCGCCCTGGCACGACCTGTCACCACCTTGCACACGATCCCTTCGCGGTTGACACCGGCATCGGCAGTGCCCGACCCTGCCAGCTTTCGCAGGGCATCCAACCGACATGACCGACTCTCCCGTCGCGGGCAAGCGCACGTTTTTCGGCCACCCATTCGGCCTGGCCACGCTGTTCTTCACCGAGATGTGGGAGCGCTTCAGTTTTTACGGCATGCGCGCGCTGCTGGTGCTGTTCATGGTGGCCGCGGTGGCCGACGGCGGACTGGGTTTCGACGACAAGACCGCGACCGCCATCTACGGCCTGTACATGGCCGGCGTGTACCTGACCGCCCTGCCCGGTGGCTGGATCGCCGACCGCCTGATCGGCCCGCAAAAAGCCGTGTGGTACGGCGGCATCATCATCGCGCTGGGGCATTTCACGCTGGCCATTCCCAGCCGCGCATCGTTCTTCATCGGCCTGCTGCTGATCGTGCTGGGCACCGGCCTGCTCAAGCCCAACACCGCCGCCATGGTCGGCGATCTGTATCCCGAAGGCGGCGCGCGCCGTGATGCCGGGTTTTCCATCTATTACATGGGCATCAACGTCGGCGGTTTCATCGGGCCGCTGGTGTGCGGCTGGCTGGGACAAAAGGTCGACTGGCATTACGGTTTCGCGGCCGCCGGCATCGGCATGGTGGCCGGTCTGGTCATGTATCGGCTGACCCGCAGACAACTGGGCACGGCCGGCCTCGCGGCCACGCCGGCGCATGCGGAACCAGCCCGGCAGCAGGCTTTTTTGCGCGCGTCGTGGCGCAACCTGTGGCTGGGCGTGGCCATCATCGTGGCGCTGGTGGCGCTGGGTTACACCGGCGCGCTGGTGTACAACCCGGTTGCCATTTCGGTGTGGACGTCGGTGGCCATTCTGGTCGTGGGTCTGGGCTTCATGGCCTGGGTGTTCGTTTACGGCCATCTCGACGCGCGCGAGAAAAAACACCTCGTCGTGCTGGCCATTTTGTTTCTGGTGCAGGCGCTGTTCTGGGCCGGCTACGAGCAGGCCGGTTCCAATTTCAACTTGTTCGCCGAGCGCTACACGCAGCTGAGCGTGTTTGGCTGGGGCTTTCCGGCATCGTGGTTCCAGAGCGAAAACTCGCTGCTGATCATCCTCATGGCGCCGTTTTTCGCCTGGCTGTGGATCTGGCTTGGCAAGCGGCACATGGACCCGAACACGCCGCTGAAATTCGCGCTCGGCATGGTGTTCATCGGCTTCGGTTTTCTGGTGATGCTGGGCGCGTCATGGATCGTGGTGGCCGGCAGCAAGGTGCTGCCGACGTGGCTGGCGCTGACCTATCTTTTGCACACCATCGGCGAGTTGTGCCTGAGCCCGGTCGGGCTGTCGGCCACGACCAAACTGTCGCCGCGCCGCTACGGCAGCCGCATGATGGGCACGTGGTACCTGTTCACGGCGCTGGGCGAAATCCTCGCCGGACTCATCGCCGGCCGCTTCAGCGCCAAGGACGTGACCGACATGCCGCACATCTACGCCACCATCGCCATCGTCAGCATCGCCGTGGGCGTGTTGCTGGCGCTGTTTGCCCGCCCCATGCAACGGCGTTGGATCGGCCGCGGCATCCACTGACACCGCACGGCCTTTCAGCGCAGCTGGCTGTCCTTGCTGCCGCGGCGGTTGTAACCACTGCTCGCGGTTTGCTCGTGATCAAGCACTTCCTGGCAGGCAATGCACAGGCGCACGCCCGGAACCGCCTTGCGCCGCGCCTCTGGAATTGGCTCGCCACATTCCTCGCAATGCGTCAGCGACGGGCCCTTGGGCATCCGCGCACGCGCACGCTTGACCGCGTCTTCCACGGTCGCGTCAATTTGATCGCTGACGGCACTGTCGCCAGCCCAACCGACAGCCATGGGAACCTCCGATCGCGTCTCAGGCATGCCTGCTGCCACAATGGGGGCGACTGCAACCGTTGTAAAGCCCACACAAGTTGCCCATGCCGGCCCAAGGCACCGTCCGGCATGGGCAACGATGCGCTCAGGACTTGAACGGCACCGCGCCAGCCGCCGGCCAGTCGGTGGAGCCGGTGCGGTGCAGGGTCATCTCGAAAAACTTCACGCTCTTGCCATTGGGCAGTGTGCGCGTACCCACTTCGTGCCAGGTGCCGTTCTTGATGGTGGCGGTGTAGTTCATCGTCACCGGACCGGCCTTGATGGTCCAGGCAAAACCGTCGGCCGTCGGCTTGAGCGTGAAATCGCCAGCGTGGCCTTCGGCGTACGCGCGCATGGTGTAGGCCTTGCGCATCGGCGCGTAGGAAATGACGCCCAGCGCGTTGAAGCTGACGCGCCCGTCGGCCTCGTAGCCGCGCCCTTCCATCACCATCACCGAACCGCCCAGGAACGGCCCGACGCGCTCGGTCTGCGTGATGGTGTGCTGTTTGCCCGAGCGCAACGTCATGTGCGCCGGGCCACGCCAGATGCCGGCCATGTCGGCAAACGGCTGCATGGCCTGGCGCTCGGCCTTGATCAGTGCCGCCGGACTTTGCATGGCGTGCATGCCCGGATGCGCGTGCGATGGCGTGTTTTGCGCGGCAAGAACCGGTGCACCCAATGTCAACGCACCGATCACGGCCACGATGATCCCCGTCATTCGTGCTGTTTGCATGATCCACCTCCCAAGTGATTGTTCGCCCACCATACTGCGGCGTGAATGGCGGCGGCTGGCTCGTTGCCAAACAAAAAAGCGCCCGGAATCAGGGATCCCGGACGCTTGTCGACAACACTCAAGACAGGATCAGTCGCCCAGATCCTGCAGCGTGCGCTTGGTGTAGCCCAACGGCGTGGCCGTCGGCACCGAGTTGCAGGCGTCGCCGCCGCCACCGCTGGCGCAGGAAGTGTCACGGTCGAGCGACCAGTAGTGCAGACCCGCCAGACCGTTGGCCTTGACGTAGTTGACCACGGTATCGACGTCGTCCAGCGAGAAGACCTCGTCCTGGGTGTCGTTGACGCCGATCATCGGGGTCAGCGCGATCTTGCTGGCCGGGATGCCGTAGGTGTACTCGAGGTTCTCGGCCGCCTGGATGGCCGACTGACCCATGTCGCACTTGCCTGCGCTGTTGAGCACGCACACGTTCGCACCGGCCTTGCCGTAATCCATCACCATCAGGTTGATGGTGTAGTTCTTGAGGCCGGCCTGCTTGATGGCCGCGACCACCGACTGACCCAGCGAGTTCAGGCCGGCATGGCTGCCGTCCGACGCCGCCCACGTGGCCAGCGTGAACGAAAAGCGCAAGTTCGGGAACTGGCCTTCGGCGTACGCCACCTGCTGCACCAGCGCATCGACCGACGCCGCACTGCCGTTTTCGATGTCGAAGTCCACGCCGACCATTTCGGGCGACAGGTAGCGGTTGATGAACGCGCTCATGCCGGCCGGGCTGGAGCAGGTGAAACTGCCCGCGGCACCGCCGGTGGACACGATGTATTTGACCCCGGCCGCTTCCAGTTGCGGCAGGTTCTCGTCGGCCCAGCCTTGCGCCGGGAAGCCGGCCCAGCCTTCGCTGCCGCACTCGCCGGTGGCAAACGCCAGCGTGATCGCCTTCAGGCCCGGCACGTAGTTTTCGATCATGCCGCCGTCACCCACCACCGGAATCGGCGTGCCGGTCGCGGCCGCGCTCTGCATCTGGTAATTGTTCCAGTTGGCATTGATGGTGACGTCCTTGTACGGGCTGAACACGAAGGACGGCGCCGGCGCGGGACTTGGGCTTGGCGAGGGACTCGGACTCGGACTCGGACTCGGCGAAGGCGTCGGGCTGGGTGACGGCGCCGGTGGCGCTGGTGGCGCGGCCGCGCACGAGCCTTCGCTGGTCCACGGCTGGCCGGAACCGGCCGCGCCGCTGTGCGTGGCCGGATCGTCACCCTGGTTCCACCAGCCGGCCTTGTAGTTGATGCCGTCCTCGGAGACTTCGTCGCCACCGTTGTAGACGGTGCCGGCATTCCATGCCGGAGCGCAGTCGCCCGGAGCCGGCGCGGGACCAGGTGCCGGCGCGCTGCCGCCGCATGTGCCCACGACCGACCACGGCTCACCGGCCCCGTTGTTGCTGGCCGGATCGGTCCCCTGCGACCACCAGTTGGCGCTGTAATTGACGCCGTTTTCGCTCACCTGCGCGCCGCCGTTGTAGGCGGTGGACGCATTCCACGGCGCCGCGCACGTGGTGGCCGCCGCCGTCACCAGCGGCGATGCCGCATGCGCCTTCGGCGTCGGCACCAGGGCCAGGCACAACGCAGCCGACAGGCTGGTCATGCCGACCATCAAGCCACGGGCACGCCACGTGCGTGCCGTCGATTGTTTCTCGAACATTGTCAGACCTCCAAAACACTTGATTGAGTGATGGCGGTCCACTCCCCCCATCCGGCAAAACCGGATGCCGTGGCAACGCGTCTCGCGTGACCACGGCCGTGAACCCGTTCAAACTGCCGGCGGGAAATCCTGCGCTGGGCCCATGTCGTCATCGGGTGGTGGTGACGTTGCCCCCAACCACGCCACCACCACCGATGATCGCCCCATCCCCGCCTTGCGCCGCGACCGGTACCCACCGGCCACGGCCCCCTCCGGTCAAGCGCTACTTGGCGGAATCGCTGACAAAGCGCTTGGTGTAGCCCAGTGCCGCAACGCCCGGCACCGAGCTGCAGGTCGACGATGCCGTGGCACTGCTGCACGGCGTGTCGCGGTCGAGCGACCAGAAGTGCGCGCCGGCCAGGCCCTGGCTGGTCACGTACTGCATCATGGTGTCGACATCCTGCAGCGAGAACAGCTCGCTGGAGACATCGTTGACACCGATCATCGGCGTCAGCTCGATCTTGCTGGCCGGAATGCCGAACGTGTGCTCAAGATTCTCGGCCGCCTGGATGGCCGACTGGCCCATGTCGCACTTGCCGTTGGCCACCACGCACACCGACGAACTGGCACCGCCGTAATCCATCACCATGAGGTTGATGGTGTAATTGGTCAGATGCACGTTCTTGACCGCGTTGACGACCATCGCGCCCAGCGAATTGACGCCGGCGTAGCTGCCGTCGGACGCCGCCAGCGTGGCCAGCGTGAACGAGAAGCGCAGGTTCGGGAACTGGCCTTCGGCGTACGCCACCTGGCTCACCAGCGAATTGATCTGCGCCTGCGTCTGGCCGCCTTCGATGTCGAAGTCCACGCCGATCATGTGCGGCGACATGTAGCGGTTGATGAACGTGCTCATGCCGGCCGGCGACGAGCACGTGAACGTGCCGGCGGCACCGCCGGTGGACACGATGTAGTTGATGCCCGCCTTGTCCAGCAGCGAAACATTGGCATCGGCAAACGGCTGCGCGGCGATGCCGGCCCAGTTCTCGCTGCCGCACTCGCCAGTGGCGAACGCCAGCGTCACGGTCTTCAGGCCCGGCAGCTGTGACGGCAACAAGCCGCCGTCACCCGCCAGCGGAATCAGCGTGCCGGTGACCTTGGTGCTCACCACGTCGGTGTTCCAATTGGCGTTGATGCCGACATCCTTGTACGGGCTGAACACGAAACTCGGGGCCGGACCCGGTGCCGGCGCTGGGCTTGGAGCCGGGCTGGGCGACGGGCTTGGCGTCGGGCTGGGTGCCGGCGCCGGCGGCGGGGACGGCGGCTGGCTGCCGCCCGTGCACGCACCTTCGTTGGTCCACGGTTGGCCGGAACCGGCCGCGCCGCTGTGCGTGGCCGGGTCGTCGTCCTGGTTCCACCAGCCGGCCTTGTAGTTGACGCCATCTTCGGAGGCCTCGTCGCCACCGTTGTAGACCGTGCCGGCATCCCACGCCGGCGCGCACGAACCCGGCGCCGGGCTGGGTGACGGGCTGGGCGATGGTGACGGCCCCGGCGCCGGCGCGCTGCCGCCACATTCGCCCTGCGCCGTCCACGGCTGGCCAGTACCCACGGCACCGCTGTGCGTGGCCGGGTCGTCACCCTGCGTCCACCAGTTGGCGCCGTAATTGACGCCGTTTTCACTCACCTGGGCGCCGCCGCTGTAGGCCGTGGCCGCATTCCACGGCGCCGCGCACGTGGTGGTTGCCGCCAGCACGGCGGCCGGTGCGGCCTGCGCCTGCGGGGCCGGAGCCAACGCCAGACACAGGGCCACGGACAAGCCGGTCGCGGCACCCAGCAGGTGGCGCGCCGGCACGGCATTCGCTTTCGAACGTTTCTCGAACATCAGTTGACCTCCAGAACACACAGGGTTGGAGGCGACTCACGGCCAAGTCCGAGGCCATGGGGGGACGGCATCGCCATGCCGCATCCATGCAAAGCTACCGCTTGTTATGGGTCGAGCCGGCGTTTCCCGAGTCAGGCATGGAAAGCGCGAATGACAAAGAAGTTAGTCATTCATGACAACGTTGTCTGCAAACCTTGTCACAACCTCGCCCGGGAGACAACCGACGACTTATGCCCATTTCAGTCATCGGCGACCATCCACATCCGGCGTCGATGTCGCGGGATCGGTCGGGCAAACATCACCGTGCACCGCCTCCAACTGTTGACAACCGCGGTTCTTGCTGCACCCTGTAGGGCCGGCCATACCTGTCATGTCAGCTATTTCGAGCAACCCTTGAGCGACGCCGACTACACGCCCCCCAACCTCGCCCTGACCTCGATCGGCCTGTCGCTGGCGACGTTCATGCGCGTGCTCGACACCACCATCGCCAACGTGTCGCTGCCGACCATCGCCGGCAACCTGGGCAAAAGCTACGACCAGGCCACCTGGGTGATCACCTCGTTCACGGTGTGCATGGCCATCACGCTGCCGCTGACAGGCTATCTGTCGCGGCGCTTTTCACAGACCCGGCTGTTCATCTGGTGCACGGTGCTGTTTTCGCTGGCGTCGTTGATGTGCGGGTTGTCCACGTCGATGGACGAGCTGCTGTTTTTCCGCGCCGTCCAGGGCGCCGTGTCCGGGCCGCTGTACCCGGTGACGCAAAGCCTGATGATCGCCACCTGGCCCAAGTCCAAGCGCGCCATGGCTTTGGCGCTGATCGGCATGATCACGATCGTCGCCCCCATCATCGGCCCGGTGCTGGGCGGCTGGATCACGGACAGTTATTCGTGGCACTGGATCTTTTTCATCAACGTGCCGATCGGCATTTTCGCCAGCCTCGTGGCGTGGGTGCAATTGTCCGGATTCAAGGAAAAACTCGAGCACCCACGCATGGATTACGTGGGCCTGATCAGCCTCATCGTCGGTGTCGGCGCGCTGCAGGTCCTGCTCGACAAGGGCAACGACGCGGACTGGTTCCACTCGCCGTTCATCGTGGTGCTGGCCATCGTGTCGGCCATCGCGCTGGCGGTGTTTTTGATCTGGGAACTGACGGCCGACGATCCCATTGTCGACCTCAAATTGTTCCGCCACCGCAACTTTGCCGCCGGCACGCTGGTGCTGGTGCTGTCGTATTCGGCGTTTTTCGCCATGGGCCTGCTGCTGCCGCTGTGGATGCAGCGCGTGCTGCATTACACGGCGTTCTGGTCGGGCCTGGCGCTGGCGCCGGTGGGCATTTTTCCGGTGCTGCTGACGTATTTTGTCGGCAAGTACGCCATGCGCACGGACTTGCGCATCATGGCGGCGCTGGCGTTCGTCATTTTCGGCGTGACCTGCATGCTCAACGCCAGCTTCGACACCCAGATCGACTTCCACGCGCTGTTCATGGTGCGCCTGCTGCAAGGCCTGGGCACGGCGCTGTTCTTCATGCCGGTGCTGACGATTCTGCTGAGCGACCTCAAGGGCCACGAGATCGCCTCGGGCTCGGGCACGTCGACCTTCCTGCGCCAGTTGGGCGGCAGTTTCGCGGCAGCGATCATCACGTTCATGTGGGATCGCGGCGCGGTCACCCACCATGCCAACCTCGCCTCGCACATCACTGCGTACAACCCGATCGCCACCCACGCCATCGGCGTCATGGGCAACGGCCACACGCAGCGCGCGCTGGCGCTCATCAACCAGTCCATCACCGAGCAGAGTTACCAGATGTCGTTCGACGACGTGATGCACATGCTGGCCTGGGTGCTGTTTGCGCTGGTGCCGATCCTGTGGCTGGCCAAGCCACCGTTCCACGGCCGCGCGCATTGACTCAATCGCCGGCGGAGACGTTGGCAAAACGCCGCGGGATGATCCACACCGCCAGCAGCACGCCCAGTGCGCCGATGAACGCGGCGGCATACAGATGCGTCGTGGCCACGTCGATGGCATCGCGCAGATAGGCGCTCGCCGCCGCCGGCAAGTGTCCACCCTGCAAGGCGCCGATCACGTCGTTGACGCCTCGCGGCAGTTGCGCGGCCAGCGTGCCGGTCGCGTCTTGCAGCCGCTCGCGCAGGGCCGCGTTGAAAATGGCGCCCATCACCGCCGCACCGAGCGCGCCGCCGAGGTAGCGCGAAAACATGTTGGCGCCAGTCACCACGCCGCGCTGGTCCCAGCCGACGATGGATTGCACGCCCACCAGCAGCGGCGTCGACAGCAGGCCGAATCCCGCGCCCAGCAACACCGTGTCGGCCACCACCAGCCAGGCCGGCGCCGGATGCGGCAAGGCCACGAAACCGCCGGCCGCGAGAATGATCAGCACCGCGCCGTACAACGCCGTCAGGCGAAAACCGATGCGCATGTACAACCGCCCCGACCACGCCGAAGCAATCGGCCAGCCGATGCTCATGCTGGCCAGCACCAGCCCCGAGGGGATCGCGCCCAAGCCCAGCACCGATTGCGCAAACGTCGGCAAATACGTATCCGGCGCCATCATCACCAGGCCCATGCCGATGGTCGCCAGATTCGGCCCGGCCAGCTCGCGGCGTTTCCACAGCCAGGCCGGCATCACCGGTTCGGCCGCGTGGCGCTCGACCTGCACCAGCGCCACGCCCAAAATCGCCGCCAGCACGAACGTCACCGCGCTGGGCCATGACAGCCACGGCCACGACTGTCCACCTTGCAACAGGCCGAAAATCAACGTGCCGACGCAAGCCAGCACCAGCGCGCAACCGGCGTAGTCGATGCGCGCGCGACGGCGCTCGAAATGCTCGTGCAAAAACACGCCCAGCAAGCTCATCGCAGCGATGCCGATCGGCAGGTTGATCAGGAAGATCCAGCGCCACGACACGTATTGCGCCAGCGCGCCGCCAATGACCGGTCCGACGATGGCCGCGATGCCCCACACGCTCGACAGCCACCCCTGGATGGACGCGCGCTCGCGCACCGAATACAGATCGCCGGCCAGCGTGGCGACAGTGGCCATGATCGAGCTCGCGCCCAGGCCTTGCAGGCCGCGAAACACGATCAGCGCCAGCATGTTCCAGGCCGCCGCCGATGCCGCCGAGCCGGCCAGGAAAATGATCGTGCCTACGATGAGCACCCCTTTGCGCCCGAACAAATCGGCCAGCTTGCCGTAGATCGGAATCGTCACCGTCTGCGCCAGCAGGTAGATCGAAAACACCCAACTGAACAGCGCGAACCCGCCCAGGTCGCCGACGATCTGCGGAATGGCCGTGGACACGATGGTCGTGTCCATTGCCGCCAGCATCATCGTGCACATCAGGGCGGCCAGGATCCAGCGTCGCGGATCGCCGCGTCGGGCGCCGACGGCCGCGGAAGCCGGAGCGGAAGCAGAGTCGTTCGTATTCACCGCGCCATGGTAGGCGCTTTGGCCCCTGAGTGGTTCCGATGACGCCAGCATCTAGCCGCCGCCAAACAGGAAAGCCCGCGGGCAACCCGCGGGCTTTCACAACAACGGCATACCGGGCGACTTGCGCTCAGGCGAATGGGTCGCGCAGCACCATGGTGTCGTCGCGGTCGGCACCGGTGGCGACCAGCGCCAGCGGGCAACCGGACAATTCCTCAATGGCGCGCAGGTAGGCGCGCGCCGCGGCCGGCAGCTTGTTCCATTCGCGCACGCCGGAGGTTTTTTCTTCCCAGCCCGGAAACTCCAGATACACCGGCTTGCACTCGCGCCAGCCGTCCGCGTCCAGCGGCGCCAGTTCGCGACGCTTGCCGCGGTATTCGTAGGCCACGCAGACTTTGATCGTCGGCAGGCCGTCGAGCACGTCCAGCTTGGTCATGGCCAGGCCGGAAATGGCGTTGATCTGCACGGCGCGCTTGAGCGCCACCAGGTCGATCCAGCCGCAGCGGCGCGGACGCCCGGTGCTGGCGCCGAACTCGTTGCCGCGCTTGCGCAGCTCCTCGCCCATGTCATCGTGCAATTCGGTCGGGAACGGACCGCCGCCCACGCGCGTGGCGTAGGCCTTGCAGATGCCCAGCACGTAATCGATGTCGCAGGCGCCGATGCCGGTGCCGGCCAGCGCGCCGCCCACCGTGGTGTTGCTGGAGGTCACGTACGGATAGGTGCCGTGGTCGATGTCCAGCAATGCGCCCTGCGCGCCTTCGTACAGGATGTTGCCGCCTTCGGCGCGGATGTCGTGCAGCACGGTGGCCACGTCGTCGACCATCGGGCGGATGTACTCGCCCCAGGCCATGGCGTCTTCCAGGATCTTCGCGCCATCGACCGGCGCGGCCTTGAGCCAGTGCTCGAGGATGAAGTTGTGGTAGTCAACCGCGGCCTTGATCCTTTCCGGCAGCTCGGCCGGATACATCAGGTCAGCCACGCGGATGGAGCGGCGCGCCACCTTGTCTTCGTAGGCCGGGCCGATGCCGCGACCGGTGGTGCCGATGGCGCCGCCGCCAGCCGCCTTCTCGCGAGCCTGATCGACCGCCACGTGGTACGGCATGATGAGCGGCGTGGCCGGGCTGATCGACACGCGCGAGCGCACTTCCACGCCCTTGGCTTCCAGCGCGTCGATTTCCTGCTTGAGCGCCTCGGGCGAAAGCACCACGCCGTTGCCGATCAGGCACTTCACGCCATCACGCAAGATGCCCGACGGAATGAGGTGCAGCACGGTCTTCTCGCCCTTGATGACGAGCGTGTGGCCGGCATTGTGGCCACCCTGGAAACGGGCCACGGCGGAAACGCTTTCGGTCAGAAGGTCGACGATCTTGCCCTTGCCTTCATCGCCCCATTGCGCGCCCAAAACGACAACTGACTTGCCCATGATTTGTATTCACTCACGTTAAAGGATTAGCGATTGACCAGTTGCAGCACCAGCAGCCCGACCACGACCGCGCCGGCGCCGTACATCCGCAGCACGCGCGGCTCCATGCGCGCGGCCTGCTCGACCATTTTTTGCCAGCCGCGCGGCGCGGCCAGCAAGACCAGTCCCTCGATGACGGCGACCAGGCACAGCGCCGCGCACAGCTGATGCCACATCAGTGCTTGGCGCCGCCGTCGGCGCCGTTGAAGTAGCGCATGAACGGCGAATGCGGATCGACGATCAGGATCGACTTGCTGTGGCCGAACGCGTCGCGATACGCCTGCATGCTGCGATAGAAATCGAAGAACTGCTTGTCCTGGTTGTAGGCTTTGGCGTAGATCGCGGCCGCCTTGGCGTCGCCCTCGCCCATGACCGTGGCGGCGTTGCCCTTGGCATCGGCGATCAGCACCTGGCGCTCGCGGTCGGCGTTGGCGCGGATCTTTTCGCCTTCTTCCTTGCCGGTCGAACGCAGCTGGTTGGCCAGGTTCAGGCGCTCGGCACGCATGCGGTTGTAGACCGAATCACGTACCGTTTCCGGCAGCTCGATCTGCTTGATGCGCATGTCCACCACCTGGATGCCCAGATCCTCGGCGGCCTGGTTGGCCTGCTCGATGACGTGCTTGCGGCTGGCCTTGCGGCCTTCGGAAATGAGGTCCTGCAAGGTCAGCGAGTTGACCTGGAAGCGCAGCGCGTCCTTGACGATCGGCGACAGGCGTTGGCGTGCCTGGCGAATGTCGCCGGCGGTGGACTCGTAGTACTTCACCAGGTTGTCGATGCGCCATTTGACGTAGAAGTCGACGTCGACGCTTTTCTTTTCCTTGGTGAAATAGCTTTCCGGCTCCGCGTCCAGCGTCTGGATGCGCGTGTCGAAATACGCCACCTGCTGCATGAACGGGATCTTGAAGTGCAAGCCCGGCTTGATGTTGGACTGCTCGATCTTGCCGTACTGCAACAAGATGGCACTGCTGCCTTCGCTGACGGTGTACATGCCGTTGAAGGCGAGAATCACCACCACGACGACGACGATGAGGGGCCAGAGCTTTTTCATTGGCCGTCTCCCTGGCTGCGATCGACCGGCGTCGTGGTCGTGCCGTTCGACAACGCGCTGCTGACGCCCGGCAAGGTCTGCGTGCTGGACGGCTCGGCCGGGCCGCCGTTGCCCAGATTGAGGTAATACACGTTGCGGCCGTTGGAGCCGTCAACCACCTTCGGGTGCCCCGCCATGATCTTCTCCATGGTTTCCAGCCACAAACGCGTGCGCGTGACTTCCGGAGCCGCCTTGTACTGCGTCAGCAGCAGGTCGAAACGCTGCGCGTTGCCTTGCGCCTCGGCCACGCGCGCGGCCTTGTAGCCGGCCGCCTCGGCGGCGATGCGCGCCGCGTTGCCGCGCGCCACCGGCACCACCTTGCTGGCATACGCCTGCGCCTCGTTGACGATGCGCTGCTTGTCCTCGCGCGCCTTGTTGACGTCGTCGAACGCGGCCTTGACCTGGTCCGGCGGCGCCACGTTCTGGAAGCTCACCTGCGTGACCAGCAGGCCGGCGTCGTAATGGTCGAGGATCTTCTGCATGTGCTCGCGCGTATCGGTCACCAGTTGCGCGCCCTGGCCGGACAGCAGCGTGTCCATGGTGTTGGCGCCCACGACCGAGCGCACGGCGGCCTCGGCCGCCTCGGTGACGGTCTGCGTCGGGTCGTTCATGGAAAACAGGAATTTCTGCGGATCCGCCACCTGCCACTGCACGTTGAAATCCACGCGCACGATGTTCTCGTCATTGGTCAGCATCTTGACGCTGTCCGACAACGAACGGATCTTGGTGGTCTGCACCTTGTAGACCTGCTCGATCGGCGACGGCAGCTTGAGATGGAAACCCGGCGGCAGCGTGCGCGAGTAATCGCCAAAGCGCAGCACCACGCCGGCCTCGCGCGCGCCGATGACGGTGTAGCTGGAGAGAATCAGCCAGGCCAGGATGATGGCGATGATGATGGTGATCAGCCCGCCGTTGCCCTTGCCGAAGCGGCCAAGGTGCTGACGCAGCTTGCCAAAAACATCATCCCACTGCGGGCCTTTGCCGCCGCCCGAGTGATTGTCGCGGCTCCACGGGTCGCGCCCGTTGTTGCCAGGTTCGTTCCAGGACATGCTCAACAGTCCCCTGCGGGCAGGATGAAGGCCGGCGCCAGGCACCAACCGGGGAAAACAGCGGATTTCGACATGGCGACGGGGTTGCAGTTCCAGCGGTCGGACTTGATCGCGGCCGGTGCTGCCGAACCGCGCACAATGCCCGTCATTCTACCAGAGCCGTTCTGGCCGCGCGGCAAACCGCGGATGGGTTATGCCCAGTCGTCCGGCGTGGCCACCAGCGCGCGCACGGCATCGGCATCCGCACCCGGCCAGCTCGCCAGGACCTCACGCGGTGCATCCAGCGTGAGGTGCCAGCCATCGGCATCCACGTTTTCCGTCACCACGATGCCGGCCTCCTTGAGACGCGCATACAGGCGGCCGGCCGCCAACGGCAAATCCAGCTGCGTACGCAGACGCTCGCCGCCCAGGCATTCGCCCAGCGCTTCGCGCAAACCGTCCATGCCGGCACCGGTCGCGGCCGACAACCACACGCAGCGCGGCCGTCCCGTGTCGTCACGATCAATGTGCGGCGCCACTTCGGTCAGGTCGATCTTGTTCATCACGCGCAATTGCGGCACGTCGCTGGCGCCGATTTCTTCCAGCACGTGGTCGACCACCTCGGCCAGCACGTCGCGCTCCTCGTCGGCCGCGTCCGAGACATGCAGCAGCAAATCGGCATCGCGCGCCTCGGACAAGGTGGCGCGGAACGCGGCCACCAGGTCATGCGGCAACTCGCGGATGAAGCCGACCGTGTCAGCCAGCACCGCCGGGCCGCTGGCCAAGTCCTCGATGCGGCGCACCGTGGGATCCAGCGTGGCAAACAGCTGGTTGGCCGCATACACGGTGCCGGCCGTGAACACGTTGAACAGGGTCGACTTCCCGGCATTGGTGTAGCCGACCAGCGCCACGCGCGGCACCGTGTTGCGCAGGCGCGAGCGGCGCTGTTGCTGGCGCTGCACGCCCACCTTGTCCAGTCGCTGGGTCAGCTGCTTGACGCGGATGCCGAGCAGCCGGCGGTCGGTTTCCAGCTGCGTCTCGCCCGGCCCGCGCAAGCCGATGGAACCGCCGCGCTGGCGCTCCAGGTGAGTCCAGCCGCGCACCAGGCGCGTGGACAGGCGGCGCAACTGCGCCAGCTCGACTTCCAGCTTGCCCTCGTGCGAGCGCGCGCGCAGGGCGAAAATGTCCAGGATCAGGCCCGAGCGGTCGATGACGCGCGCCTTGACCAGCTGCTCCAGATTGCGCTCCTGCACCGGCGACAATTGATGATCGACCAGCACCAGATCGGCGTCATGCGCACGCACGGCCTCGGCCACTTCCTCGGCCTTGCCGCTGCCGATGAAATAACGCGGGTTGGGATCGACGACACGTGCGTTGATGCGCGCCAGCACTTGCGCGCCAGCGGATGTGACCAATTCGGCAAATTCGTCGGCACGCCGCTGCGCATCCATGGCATGCCGCGTCTGCGGCAACACCAGGATGGCGCGTTCGCCTTTTTTTTCTCGATCGAACAGAACGGAACCTCGGGGGAACGGGATCGTGCCCGACGGCGGGCACGGCCCCATTGTAATGTGATCAAACCCCTTCAGTCGTCCATCGCCTCGCGTTCGGCGCCCTCGTGGCGCGCGGCACCTTCATGGGCCCCCATGCGCACGTTGCGCGACGGCACCACGGTCGAAATGGCGTGCTTGTACACCATCTGGCTGACCTGGTTGCGCAGCAGCACCACGAACTGGTCGAACGACTCGATGACGCCCTGCAGCTTGATGCCATTGACGAGATAAATCGCAACCGGCACGCGCTCGCGGCGCAAGGCATTCAAAAACGGATCCTGCAACGATTGGCTCTTGGACATTTTTATGGCCTTCCGATTCCGGTTTCCCGCACGGTTTCCCTCGCGGAATCAAATGGTAGCGCAAAATGGCGAGTTTTGGCCGGTTTCACGCCGTTTTCATGCCCAGAAACAGCGCGACGGCGGCGTCCGCGGATACCATGCAGTCCCCGCCATCGGGGTCGAATGCGCGCGCATCCAGTTCGCCCCGCAGCCACGTCATCTGCCGCTTGGCGAGCTGCCGGGTCGCGTCGATCGCACGTTGGCGAAAGGCCTCCGCCGTGCACTGGCCGTCGAGGAATTCCGAGGCCTGGCGATAACCCACCGCACGCAGGGCGGGCAAATCCGCATGCAGATCGCCG
>DASVGR010000020.1:0-11041 GCA_036379395.1 Rhodanobacteraceae bacterium
CGGCCGTCAGCACCCACAGGACGAGCAGCAGCACGCCGTCGCGTTCGATGAGCGCGAACGCGAACGCCAGCAGGACGACGCCGAACAGGTAGTTGGTGAACGGGATCGGCAGCGACAGCAAAAAGCCCACGATCACCAGCGCCAGGCCGCACACCATCGACCACGGCCGTGTGGCGATGACGGTCAGGCGCGGTTTGCAGCCGTGTTCGAGCCAGCCCATGACCTTGTCCGTGCGCGCCAGAAAACCTTCCACGCGGGTGCGGCGCATGGTCTTGCGGCGCAGGCGGGCCGGCACCAGCGGATGTTCCAGGCCGATGAGCATTTCCAGTCCCAGCACGATGACCAGCACGCCCATCACGCCGCCGATGCCGATCGGCACCGGGATGAAATTGGGGATGGCCAACACCAGCAGCAGCACGCCGAACGCGCGCGAATGCAGCGGGATCAGCAGGGTGTCCAGCGTGACATCGTCGCCGCGTTGCGCGTCCAGTGCCGCGCGCAGCAAGGTACGCGCGGTGGGCCGTGGCGTGGCCGAAGGGGAGGTCATGCGTGCTCGCTGGCCAGCGGTCGGGTGTCGACATCGGGAATGGCGCGCACGCGCACCTTGTCGATGCGCGGGCCGTCGCGGTCCAGCACTTCAAAACGCAGGCCGTGCCAGTCCAGCATTTCGCCTTCTTCCGGGATGTGGCCGAGCGCCGTGGTGATCATGCCGGCCAGCGTGTTGAATTCGTGGTCGTCCTCGTTGGGCAGCTCGTCCAGATGCAGCAGCTCGTGCACGTCGTCGATGGGCAGGGCGCCGTCGATCAGCCAGCTGCCGTCGGTGTCGCGGCGATAGGGGGCGGTCGGGTCGGCCGGACGCGGCTGGCCCTGGCCGATGACGCTGGTGAGAAGGTCGTTCAACGTGACCATGCCTTCGATGTCGCCGTATTCGTCGACGACCAGCGCCAGGCGTGTTTCGCTGTCGTGGAAATTGTCCAGCAGATCCAGCGCGCGCGTCGTGGCCGGCACGTACAACGGCTTGGCCAGGTTGTCGAACAGGTGCGCGCGGCCGTCGATGAGGCTGTCGACCAGCCCCTTGATGCCGACAATGCCGACCACGTCCGATTCATCGCCGCGGTACACCGGGTAATGCGAAAAATTGTGTTCGCGCAGCACTGCGAGGTTGGCTTCCAGCGGCGCGTCGATGTCCAGCCAGACAATGCGCGGGCGCGGCGTCATCACGTTGTCGACGTTGCGGTCGCCCAGGCGCAGCACGCGGTTGACCATGTTGCGCTCGTCGGCATCCAGCACGCCGGCTTCGGCGCCTTCGGCCACCAGCAGGCGGATTTCTTCTTCGCTGACGGCCGCGCGGTGCAGCCCGCCCAGGCGCAGCAGCTTGAGCAGGCCGGTGCTGGACAGGCTCAGCAACCACACGAATGGCGTGCAGATCTTGGACAGCACCAGCATCGGCATGGCGATGTTGCTGGCTAGCCGCTCGGGTGCGGTCAGGGCGATGCGCTTGGGCACCAGTTCGCCGATGACGATCTGGATGGCAGTGACCAGCACGAAGCCGATCAGCCAGCCGATGACCGTGGCGTGGGCGGTCAGCCAGGCCGCGTCCAGTTTGTTCAGCGCGGCGGCGAAGCTTTCGCCCAGTGAGGCGCCGGCGATGGCGCCGGTGATCAGCGTCACCAGCGTGATGCCCACTTGCACCGTGGACAGGAAGCGGTCGGGATGCTGCAACAGGCGCAATACCACCCGCGCGCGCTTGGATGTGCGCGACATTTGCTTGAGGCGGCTCTTGCGCGAGGCCACCACGGCCATTTCCGACAGTGCGAAGAAGCCGTTCAGCAACGACAGCAGGACAATCAGGCCGATCTGGGTCAGCATGGACAATGCCGGAGAGAGGTCATGGCGGAAGTGTAACGGTACGTTGACGGGCGCAACGCATGTCAAATGGGGCTTCTGTAACATAAACGCAACGTTCGGCTGGCACCATGCCCGGCGTTGTCATCATGACGAGAGGTGTTTGCCGTGTTTTCACTGCAGACCATGTTTGGCCGGACCGACAAGATTTACGACTTGCTGCTGGCCAGTTCCGAGGCGGCGAAGGATGCGGCGCAGGCCGTCAACCAGCTTGCGCGTGATGGTGATCGCGCGCCGTCCATGGCCACGTTCAGCGTGGCGCGCAAGCGCGAAAAGGAGCTGGCGGCGCAGATCAGCGAGGAGCTGGTCAAGACGTTCGTCACCTCGCTGGACCGCGAAGACATCGAGGCCATGAACGCGGCCTTGTATCGCATCCCCAAAACCATCGAGAAATTTGCCGAGCGCTACGTGCTGGTTGCCGAACGCCTGGACGGCATCGATTTCGTTCCGCGTACCGGCTTGCTGGCCGCGTGCGCGGAGGTCGTCAACGAGATGGTCAGGGAGCTGGCCAAGGGCTTTCGCATCGGTCCCATGCGCAAGCTGCAGGATCGCCTGCAGGCGCTGGAAGCCGAGGCCGACAAGCTGTTGCTGGAGCCGTACAGCAACCTGTACCTGCAAATGGACGACCCGATGCGCGCGCTGCTGGCCAAGGATTTGTTCGAAATCATCGAGAAGGCCATCGACAAATGCCGCGACGTCGGCAACGTGATTTATTTCATCGTGCTCAAGAACTGCTGAGGCCGCGTCCGTGAGCATAACCATGCTGGTCCTGGTCATCGTCATCGCGCTGGCCTTCACCTACCTCAACGGCTTCCACGACACGGCCAATTCCATCGCCACGGTGGTGGCCACCAAGGTACTGACGCCGCGGCAAGCCGTGGCCATGGCTGCCATCACCAACATGATCGGCGCACTGACGGGCACGGCCGTGGCTGCCACCATCGCCGAGGGGTTGGTGAATGCCGGTGTCGTGCATGAAGGGGCGTTTTTCCTGATCGGCGCGTTGGCCGGCGCTTGCGTGTGGAACCTGCTGACGTGGTGGTGGGGCTTGCCGTCAAGTTCCACGCACGCACTGGTGGGTGGCTTGATTGGCGCGGCGTTGGCTGCCAGCGGCAACAATTTTCATTCCGTCATTTGGTGGAATGCGACGGGCGGGCACTGGTGGAATGCGCACGGTGTGGTGCCGAAGGTGATCATCCCGATGATTGCCTCGCCGATCCTGGGCTTTTTCGTGGCCTTTGTCCTGATGCTGGGGCTGTATCTCACCTTGCGCTGGTGTTCGCGGCGCAAGAATTGGGTCAACAGGCTGGGGCGCACGCCATTCGTGAATGCGTTTTTCGGCAAATCCCAGATCGTTTCATCCGCCGTCATGGGTTTGTCGCATGGCATGAATGACGCGCAGAAGACCATGGGCATCGTCGCTTTGGCATTGGCCGGGGCGACGGCCACGGGCACGTTTGATCATTTGCCCCACTGGTTGTCTTTTTTGCGTATCAACGAGTCGCCGACGGGCCATTTCGACGTGCCGTCGTGGGTGGCCGTGATGTGTGCGCTGGTGATGGCGGCCGGTACCGCCGGTGGCGGCTGGCGCATCATCAAGACGCTGGGTCACAAAATGGTGCGTTTGCACCCGATCAACGGCTTCGTGGCCGAGACCGGCTCGGCACTGGTCATCATCGTGTCGTCGCTCTTCGGCCTGCCAGTGTCGACCACGCATGTGGTGTCCTCGGCCATCATGGGCGTGGGCTCGGCCAAACGCACCAACGCCATCCGCTGGAGCGTGGTGCAACGCATGATATGGGCGTGGATCTTGACGCTGCCGATCACGGCCGTCATTTCCTACGCCATCGGACAGGGGCTGGCGCTGCTGCATTGAGCGTGCGACGGGCGGAAAGGCCCGCCGCGACGCCGTCGGCTCAGGCTGGTGGATACACCTTGGCTTCGCGTACATGCCCGCGCGCGCCGCGCGTGGCCATGTGCGCGATGGTGGCGGCCAGCTCGTCCGGGTCGATCCAGGTTTGCGGATCGGCAGCGGGCATGGCGGCGCGGTTGCCGGCCGTGTCCACGGCGCCCATCGGATACACGATGCCGATCTCGATGCCCTTGGGTGCGAGTTCGGCATGCATGGATTTCAGCCACGTGATCAGCGCGGCCTTGGACGCCGCATACGGACCCATCGACGCGCCGCCGTCGATGGCGGCCGCGGCACCGACGCCGAGCACGAAGCCGTGGCCGGCATCAAGCATGTGCGGCAGCGCGGCGCGCGTGGCGTTGAAGGCGGTACGCAGGTTGATGTCGAGCTGTGCCTCGAACTGCGCGGGCGTGGTGTCGACCGCGCCGGACATGGCGAATCCGCCGGCGATGTTGAGCAGCGCGTCCGCGCCGCCCAGCGCCGTCACGGCCGCGTCGATGGCCTGGCGCGCGGCATCGGCGTCGATCAGGTCGGCCACGACGACACTGGCGGCGGGAAAATCCTGCACCAGACGCGCGCGTTCGGCATCGTTGTGCGCCACCAGCGCCAGCTTCCAGCCGGCCTGGGCAAAAGCCTTGGCCACGTGTCCGGCAATGGCGCCGCCGGCGCCGGTGATGATTGCACTCGATTGCGTCATGCGTGAACTCCGCTGGGGATATGACGTTTGATTATCCCACAGCCTGCGTCCGCTTCAGGACGCGTCGCGCCCGCCCGACAGGATCACTTCCAGCTGGTCGCCCAATTCGCCCAGTGCGGCGATGACGTGTTGCAGCTCGGCGTCATTCAGCAGCTCGTACGGACGGTTGGCGCACAAGTGCAGGTACGGTTCGCCATCCAGCTCGTCCATGGCCAGAAAACCGACGCGCTGCTGCCAGTTGAAACGCAGGCAACGGCCGGGGTCGAGATGGCCCATCGGACAGATCGGCGTGGACACGCGCAAGTAGCGGCGGCCTTGCTCGTCTTCCATTTCGCCCAGATAAATGCCTTGTTGGCGACCACCGCCCAGAGCCAGGTCGAAACTGACCAGATACGGCGCGTTGTCGTGGAGCGCATGCAATGCGCCCACGTGCGAGCGGATGGCTTCGAAGTCCTGCATGGCCGTCTCCGGCGTGACCCGGCTCGATGGTAACGCGCCGCGCTGCGTTACGCTGCACGGCGTGAACGAGGATTACCGACGCATTTATGCCGCCATCGCGGCCATTCCGGCCGGACGCGTGGCCAGCTACGGCGCCATTGCCCGACGGGCCGGCCTGCCCGGACGCGCACGTCTGGTCGGGCGCGCGTTGTCGGAAACGCCCGCCGGCCTGACGCTGCCGTGGCATCGCGTGTTGCGTGCCGACGGCCACGTCGCCCTGCCGCGTGACAGCGCCGGTTTCATCGAACAGTGCCAGCGCCTGCGCGCCGAAGGTGTCGATGTGCGCAATGGACGCGTGCCGATGGCCGCGTTCGGGCTGGATGGCGATCTTGATCATGCCATTTGGGGCTTGCCGTAAAGCACCGGTTCCCGACGCCGGAGCGGGGCGCCTGCCGACACCGTGCTTGCCTGCCTTTGGTAGCATGCACGCCATGCTCAACGCCCATGAAATCCTGCGCCAGACTTTCGGTTACACCAGTTTTCGCGGCGAGCAGCAAGCCATCATCGAACACGTTGCCGAAGGCGGTGATGCGCTGGTGCTGATGCCGACCGGTGGCGGCAAGTCGCTGTGCTACCAGATTCCGGCGCTGCTGCGGCAGGGCACCGGCATCGTGGTGTCACCGCTGATCGCGTTGATGCAAGACCAGGTCGATGCGCTCAACCAGCTGGGTGTGTCCGCGGCGTACCTCAATTCCAGCCAGGACGGCGCCACGCGCGCCGAGGTCGAGCGGCGTTTTGTTTCCGGCGGGCTGCAACTGCTGTACGTCGCCCCGGAACGGCTGCTGACCGAGCGTTGCCTGTCGATGCTGGCCGGCACCGAGCTGGCGTTGTTTGCCATCGACGAGGCGCATTGCGTGTCGCAGTGGGGACACGATTTTCGTCCCGAATACCGCCAGTTGACGGTGTTGCACGAGCGCTTTCCGGACGTGCCGCGCATCGCGCTCACGGCCACTGCCGACAAGCCCACGCGGGCCGAAATCAGCGAGCGTCTGGCGCTGGATCAGGCGCGTCATTTCGTGTCCAGCTTCGACCGTCCCAACATTCGCTACGAGGTGGTCACCAAGGACAATCCGCGCCGCCAGCTCAAGCAGTTTTTGGAGCGGCACGAAGGGGAATCGGGCATCGTTTATTGCCTGTCGCGCAAAAAAGTCGACGAGACGGCGCAATGGCTGGTCGACGAAGGCGTGAACGCGCTGGCCTATCACGCCGGCATGCCGAACCAGGAACGTGCCGCGCACCAGCGCCGGTTTTTGCACGAGGACGGCGTCGTGATGTGCGCCACGATCGCCTTCGGCATGGGTATCGACAAACCGGACGTGCGCTTCGTCGCACACCTTGATTTGCCCAAGAGTCTGGAAGGCTATTACCAGGAAACCGGTCGTGCCGGCCGTGACGGCCTGCCGGCCGAGGCGTGGATGGCCTACGGCATGAGCGATCTGGTGGCGCAGCAGCAGTTCATCGTGCGCTCCGAGGCCGGTCCCGAGCGCAAGCGCGTGGAGCGCGCCAAGCTTGACGCGCTGATCGGCTTTGCCGAAACCGCTTCGTGCCGGCGCCAGCGCCTGCTGGCGTATTTTGGTGAAACGCTGGCCGAGCCGTGCGGCAACTGCGACAACTGCCTCAATCCGCCGGAAACCTGGGATGCCACGCAGGCCGCGCAAAAGGCGTTGTCGTGCGTGTATCGCACCGGGCAGCGCTTCGGCGTGGGACATCTGGTCGACGTGCTGCGCGGTGCCGACAACGAAAAAATCCGCGCGCAAGGCCACGACAAGCTGGGCGTGTACGGCATCGGCAATGATCTGGATGCGCACCAGTGGCGCGGCGTGTTTCGCCAAATGCTGGGCATGGGGCTGGTCGAGCCTGACGCCGAAGGCTACGGCACGCTGCATCTCACCGCCGCCGCGCGCCCGGTGTTGCAGGGCAAGCAGACCTTGCGCCTGCGCAAGGAGCCGGACAGCGCCGCCCGTCGCGCCGCGCGCCGCAAGGGCGGTGGCCAGACCACGCGGCAAAGCCTGGACATCGCGCCGCACGAGGCCGCGTTGTGGGCCAGCCTGCGCGACACGCGCGCGCGTCTGGCCAAAGAGCAGGGCGTGCCGGCGTACATCATTTTTCACGACGCCACGCTGCTGGCCATGCTGCGCGAGCGTCCCCGCACACGGCGCGACCTGGGTGCGGTCAGCGGCGTGGGCGAGCGCAAGCTGGAACGCTACGGCGAGGCCTTCCTGGAAGTGCTGCAAGCCGCCGCCTGAGCCGTATTGTCTTGGCTTGTCCCGCGCCGCCAGTCAACGCCAGCTCATGCCGTTGATGGGCAGAAAGGCACCTGCGCGCGATGGGGTGGCGAAAACAAGCGCGCCTTGCGGCCCGTTCGCCGGCCGGCCGGCTCCTACAATGGGTGCGTGTTTTCGGGCGAGGGTCAGGCCATGCAGGGCAATGTGCCGGTGCGCTGCGCGATGGTGTCGCTGGTGGTGTTGCGCGGACGCGGCGACGCCTGCGAAGTGTTGCTGTTGCGTCGCGCCAGCCATTACATGCACGGCGCCTGGACCTACGTGGCCGGGCATGTCGAAGCCGGTGAAACCGGTTGGCAGGCGGCGCTGCGCGAACTGGACGAAGAAACCGCACTGACGCCAGATGCGCTGTATTCGTCCGGTCACGTGGAATCGTTCTACAACGCGGCTGACAACGTCGTCGAGCTGGTGCCGGCGTTTGTCGCCATGGTCGATGCGGCGGCGCAGGTGCGGCTCAACGTCGAGCACGATGCGTACCGCTGGCTGGCGTTCGACGACGCCTTGCCGATTTTGCCGTTTGCCAGCCAGCGCACCCTGTTTGCGCACGTGCGCAGGCAGTTCATTGAGCGTGACCCGCCGTCGGAGCTGCGCTTGGAAACGGGCAGGCGCGAGACCCCCGGCACCGGGTGCTGACCGGCTGCGCCGGCATGCCGCGGCTGGAGGCTTGCGCCGGCGCGCATAATGGAAAACCTGCGATTTTTCACCACAGGAGATCACGATGAAGCTGTACAGCTTTGCAGGTTCGTGCGCGCTGGCCACGCACATTGTCATGGCGTGGATCGGCAAGCCTTACGAGGTCCAGATGATCCAGAAGGATGATCTGGCGGGGCCGGCCATGCGCAAGCTCAATCCGCTCGGCAAGGTGCCGATTCTCGATACCGGCGACGGCGTGCTGTATGAAAACGACGCCATCCTCCATTACCTTGCCGAAACCTCGCCGGAAGCCCGATTGCTGGGCGACGGCACGCCGCGCGGCCATGCCGAGGTGAACCGTTGGCTGGCCGTGATCAACTCGGACGTGCACCCGACGTTCAAGCCGCTGTTCGGTGCCACGGCCTACCTCGAAGACGAGACGGCCATCGCCAAGACGCAGGACAACGCCCGCCAGCAATTGCGCGGCTATTTCGAAGTGCTGGACAAGCAGCTGGAAGGCCGCGAATGGCTGGCCGGCACGCGCTCAATCGCCGATCCGTACCTGTTCGTGGTGCTGATGTGGACGGGCTTCGTCAACGTCGACCTGTCCGGCCTTGCCAATCTGGCCGCGTTCACCAAACGCATGCGTGCCGATGCCGGCGTGCAGCGCGCGTTGAAAGAGCAGGGGCTCGACAAGGGCCATTGATGATGCCCGGTGTCCGGCCGTCATTCGCGATGGCCGGATCGCCGTTGTTGTTTTCCACGCGGCTTCCGTTGCCTTCGACAAGGCTGGAAGCCGCGCTTTCGTGCCCTGCGGAGCCGTCATGCCTGCCAATTTTTTCATCCGCCCGATCGAGCCGCGCGACGATGCGGCCGTGGCCGCCGTGATCCGCGCGGTGATGCCCGAATTTCATGCTGACGGTCCGGGCTTTGCGCTGCATGACGCCGAGGTGGATGCCATGAGCACGGCCTACGCCGCATCGCGTTGCGCGTACTTCGTGCTGGAAGTGGGCGGCAAGGTGGTCGGCGGCGCCGGCGTGGCGCCGCTGGCGCGCGGCGAGGTGGACATGTGCGAGTTGCGCAAGATGTACTTTCTGCCGGAAGGGCGCGGCCTGGGCGCCGGCAACGTGATGATCGAGCATTGCATGGCGGCCGCGCGCCGGTTCGGCTTTCGCCGCATGTACCTGGAAACGCTGACCGGCATGCGCGCCGCGTTTGCGTTGTATCGCAAGCACGGCTTCACGCCGCTGTGCTCGCCGATCGGCAAGACCGGCCATCACGGTTGTGACCACTGGTTCATCCGCGCGTTGTGAGATGCCGCGCCTGGCCGGCCGGTTGACGCCTGTCAGTGTGCCGCGCGCGGGCTTCGGGCATCGTGGCATCCACTTTTCGGCAGGTCCGGACCATGTTGCTTCATGACGCCATCAGCCCCGCGCCGCGCTGCCTGCGCATGTTCATTCTGGAGAAGCGCCTGGCCTTGCCGTCCGTGGCGGTGGACGTGTTTGCCGGCGAAAACCGCAAGGCGCCGTACCTGGCCCTGAACCCGGCCGGCCAGACGCCGGCGCTGCGGCTCGACGACGGGCGCGTGATTGCCGAGGCCGTGGCCATCGCCGAATATCTGGAGGAGCTGCACCCCGCGCATCCGCTGATCGGCACCACGCCGGCCGAACGCGCCGTCACGCGCATGTGGTGGCGGCGGGTGGAATTGAACATCACCGAGTTCATCCACAACGCGTTCCATTACGCCGAAGGGCTGGTGCGCTTCGAGCCGCGCATTCCGGTGCTGCCGGGCGCGGCCGAGGGTTTGAAGGCTGTCGCGCAGGATCGCATCCGCTGGCTGGACCGCCTGTTCGGCGATGGCCCGTATCTGGCCGGCGAGCGTTTCACGGCGGCCGACATCTGGCTGTACGTGTGGCTGGATTTCGGTGATGCCAAAGGCCAGCGTTTCGACCACGACCTGCCGCACATCGGCCCCTGGTTCGAGCGCGTGGCCGCGCGCCCCAGCGCCGAACGCAGCCGTTCGCTGCTGAACGGCTGAAGGTTCAGGCCGACACGAGGCCGGCGTTTTCCAGGCCCGGCAGCAGATCGCCGATGCGCTCGATGACGAGGTCGGCGGCCGCCACGTCGTCCGGTCGGGCCTGGGCCGCGTAATGGCCCTGGCGCACGAACACCGTCGTGACGCGATCGCCCCATTGCCGCTTGATGGCGGCCAGCAGCGCCGGCTTGTCGTCGGTGAAAACGTAGTGGTCGGCCGGCACGCGCGACGCCACGTCGTCCAGCTGTTGCTGCTTGTGCTGGTAGATCAGCACGCGTCCGCCGACCGCGTCCCACAGGCCCGAACGCGTGATCTTGCGCGGCTGCAGCACGGCGTCGCCGTCCGAGACGATGGCCGTGGTGCCGTGCCTGCCAAGCGCGGCCAGCAGCTCGTCGACACCGGCGTACACGCGCTCGGCAAACGGGTAGTCGAGCAGCAACGCGGCACCTGGCAGCCAGCGCGGATTGCGCCGGTCCATTTCCCAGCAGCGCTGGAACGTGCCCAGAAAATCCGAATGGCCCAGCTCGCCGCGCAGGACTTCGTAGTATTGCCAGTAAAGCGTGCTGGCGCCGGCATGCACGGTCGCGTCGATGCGCGCGGACAGGTCGTGCTTGATGGCGTCGTTGTCCAGCAGCGTGTTGTCGACGTCGAACAGGAACGCAAGTGCGCTCACGCGCCGTGTTCCTGCGCGGTGATGGCTTTTTCCAGGCGCTCCAGCTTGCCGGTCATTTCGCCCGTGTGGCCGGGGCGGATGTCGGCCTTGACGACCAGCGAGACGCGCGTGCCGTAGGCGGCCACGGCCTCGGTGGCGCGACGGATCACGTCGAACACCTCGGTCCATTCGCCTTCGATGGTGGTGAACATGGAATCGGTGCGGTTGGGCAAACCCGATTCGCGCACGATGCGCACGGCGGCGGCAACGGCATCGTGCACCGAATCATCGGCGCGGCCGCCGGCGGGGGCGACGGAAAAAGCGGCAAGCATGTGATGGCTCCGGCAATCAACGATGCCGCGATTGTATCGGCGCCGCGCAATGCGCGTGCGGCTCTGGATCAGCCAGACGACACAAGGGCCGAAGT
>DASVGR010000021.1:0-3677 GCA_036379395.1 Rhodanobacteraceae bacterium
GCCGCGGCCCCATGGGCTGTCCCAGCCGGGCAGGTCGGGCGTGGATGGCTTCCACAGCACGAAGTCGGCCGGATTGCGCTTGTAGGGCGCAACGTCGATGCGCGCGCCGGCGATCAGCTCGTCGGTCGCGCGGCCCGACAGCCGGCCGTAGTCGGCGAAGCTCGCAACGTCGAACAGCACGTGCCCCGCGGCAGCATAGGCATGGTCGGTCGCGATGAGGCGCTCGCACATGGCGATGATGGGCGCGATGTGCGCGGTCGCACAGGGTTCGACGTCAGGTGGCGCGACGCCGAGGCGCGCCATGTCTTCGCGATAAATGGCGGCGTAGCGATCGGTGATGGTCGTGATCGGTACGTTCGCCGCCGCCGCCGCTGCGTTGATCTTGTCGTCGACGTCGGTGATGTTGCGCGCGAAAACCACCTTGGGATAATGCCGGCGCAGCAGCTTGACCAGCACGTCGAACACCACCGGGCCGCGCGCGTTGCCGATGTGCACGTAGTTGTAGACCGTCGGCCCGCACAGATACATCGTCACGCGCTCGGGATCGAGCGGGGCGAAGGGTTCCGTTTTGCGGCTCAACGTGTTGTAAAGGCTGACGACCATGGCGGTTTTCGTGACGGTGGCGCCGCATCTTAACAACAGGGCCGCAAAAACGCAGTGCGACGGACGCTTGTCTAAGCTTGCGTTCAGTCGTCGGCTGCTGCAATAGACAGGTACGGATGCCAATTTGGCATCGCTTTGCAAATCTGCTTCGCGCAGTTGAGGTTGACCATGCAGCGTTTGCTTGTTCCCCTGTTTTTGGCGCTGGCCGCGGTGTCGTGCGCGGCCATGGCGCGTGACGACGTACCGCCGCCCGCGTATGACGCCGGCAATGTGCATTACGCGTGGGCCAACGTGACGCGCGTGGACCCGATCTACCGCACGGTCGAGGTTTCCACGCCGCATCAGCAGTGCTATCAGCAGCCTGTCGTGCGCCGTGAAGGCGGCAATTCGGGCGCCGGCGCCGTGCTTGGCGCCATTGTGGGCGGCGTGTTGGGCAACACCATCGGCAAAGGCGACGGTCGCCAGGCCGCGACGGCCATCGGCGCCGTGGCTGGCGGCGCCATCGGCAATGGCGTGGCCAATCGCAACGCGCGCACCTACGAGGGCAGCGAAACCCGCTGCCAGCAGGTGCAGGACTTGAGCCAGGAGCAGCGCATCGTCGGCTACAACGTCGAATACCGCTATCGCGGCGAGGTGTACACCTCGCGCCTGGGCTACGATCCGGGCACGCGGCTGCGCGTGCGCATCACGGTCACGCCGGACGATTGATCGTTATGCCTTGTCGTTGTTGCGACAAGGCCGCCAATCGTGCCATCCTCGCCGCTTCAGGATTTTCATTCGAGTTCACATCCGTCTGTCATGACCCGACCGTTCGTCGCCCGCGCTTCACTCGTCACCAGTGCCTGGCTTGCCGCCGGCATGACGTCGCGCGCGCGCCGACCGCAGCAGGACATGCTGGCCGGGTAGGCTTGTTGCGCGCGTTTTCGACGTAACGACACACCCGGCTCTTGCCGGGTTTTTTGTGCCCGGCTCCACCATCCAAGGGCACTTCATGAGCATTCGCCACTTTCTCACCACCCAGGATTTCAGTCGCGCCGAACTGGATGCGCTGCTGGATGACGCCGCGCGCTTCAAGCGCTCGCCCGTGGGCGACCAGCTGGCCGGCAAGGCCGTCGCGTTGCTGTTTTTCAACCCGTCGATGCGCACCCGCACCAGTTTCGAGCTGGGCGCGTTCCAGCTGGGTGGCCATGCCGTGGTGCTGGAGCCGGGCAAGGGCGCCTGGCCGATTGAATTTGCGCCCGGCGCCGTCATGGACGGCACGGCCGAGGAGCACGTGGCCGAAGTGGCGCGCGTGCTCAGCCGCTACGCCGACATCATCGGCATCCGCGCGTTTCCCAAGTTCCAGGACTGGAACGAGGACCGCAAGGACACGCTGATCAAGTCCTTCGCGCAGTACGCCACGGTGCCGGTCGTCAACATGGAAACCATCACCCATCCGTGCCAGGAGCTGGCCCACGCGCTGGCCCTGCGCGAGCACCTTGGCAAGGACTTGCGCGGCAGGAAATACGTGCTGACGTGGTCCTACCACCCCAAACCGCTCAACACCGCCGTGGCCAATTCGGCGCTGCTGATCGCCACGCGCCTGGGCATGGACGTGACGCTGCTGTGCCCCAGCGACGACTATCTGCTGGACGAGCGCTACATGGCCTTTGGCCGCCAGAACGCGGCCGACAACGGCGGCTCGCTGACGGTCAGCCACAACATCGAGGAAGCCTACGCTGGCGCCGACGTGGTGTATGCCAAAAGCTGGGGCGCGCTGCCGTACTTCGGTCGCTGGGACGAGGAAAAGCCGCTGCGCGAGGCAGCGCGCCATTTCATGGTCGACGAGGCCAAGCTGGCGCTGACCAACCATGCCGTTTTCAGCCATTGCCTGCCGCTGCGCCGCAACATCATTGCCACCGACGGCGTGATGGATTCGCCCTCGTGCATCGCCATCGACGAGGCTGAAAACCGCCTGCACGTGCAAAAGGCCGTCATGGCCAGCCTGGTCGGGCAAGGCGCGTGATGAAGCCTGTGGCCAGCTCCCTTTCGATGTGCGCCAAGGCGGGCATCCCCCGTGTTTTCCACTGATTTTCCGGACATTTACCCATGAGCAAAGATATCGTTCTCGCGTTTTCGGGCGGCCTGGACACCAGCTTTTGCGTGCCTTACCTCAAGGAACAGGGCTGGGCCGTGCATACCGTGTTTGCCGACACCGGCGGCGTCAGTGACGAGGAGCGCGATTTCATCGAAAAGCGCGCGGCCGAACTGGGCGTGGCCAGCCACGTCACGGTCGATGGTGGCCCGGCGTTGTGGGAGCACTTCGTCAAGCCGTTCGTGTGGGCCGGCGAGGGCTATCAGGGCCAGTATCCGCTGCTGGTGTCCGACCGCTATTTGATCGTCGAGGCGGCACTCAAGCGCGCGGCTGAACTGGGCTGCCGCACCATCGCCCACGGCTGCACCGGCATGGGCAACGACCAGGTGCGTTTCGACCTGACGGTGAAATCGCTGGGCGATTACGACATCGTCGCGCCGATCCGCGAAATCCAGAAAGAACACACGCAAACGCGCGCCTACGAGCAGAAGTACCTCGAGGACCACGGCTTCGGCGTGCGTGCCAAGCAGCAAAGCTACACGATCAACGAAAACCTGCTGGGCGTGACCATGTCCGGCGGCGAGATCGACGACTGGCAGGCGCCGGGTGAAGGCGCGCGCGCATGGTGCAAGGCGCCGTCCGAATGGCCGTCCAAACCACTGGCCGTCAAGGTGACGTTCGAGCAGGGCGAGGCAGTGGCCGTGGACGGCGAAAAGCTGGCCGGCAAGGCGTTGCTGATGCATCTGAACCACGCGTTTGCGCCGTACGGCGTAGGCCGTGGCATGTACACCGGCGACACCACGATCGGCTTGAAAGGCCGCATCATTTTCGAGGCGCCGGGGCTGACGGCCCTGCTGGCCGCCCATCGCGCGCTGGAAGAAGCCGTGCTCAGCAAGGCGCAGAACCGCTTCAAGCCGACGGTCGCGCGCAAGTGGGTGGAGCAGGTGTACGAAGGCTTTTTCCATGACCCGCTGAAGGCCGATCTGGAGGCGTATCTGGC
>DASVGR010000022.1:0-12797 GCA_036379395.1 Rhodanobacteraceae bacterium
TGCCCTGATCGGGTCGATCTCGCTGACCGGCTCGATCATCGCCTGGGCCAAGCTCGACGGCCGGCTCGACAAGCGCTTCACCTTCCCCGGCCAGCAGGCCTTCAACGCCCTCGTCTTCCTGGTGGCCCTGGCGCTCGGCACGCTCACGGTCTACGGCCTGCAGCAGCCGGTGATCATCGGCTTCTTCCTGGCGGCGCTGGCGGTGGGCGTGCTAATGACGCTGCCGATCGGCGGCGCCGACATGCCGGTGGTGATCTCGCTCTACAACGCGCTCACCGGCCTGGCCGTGGCCTTCGAAGGCTACGTGCTGCAGAACGAGGCGCTGATCATCGCGGGCATGGTGGTGGGCGCGGCCGGCACCATGCTCACCCAGCTTATGGCCAAGGCCATGAACCGCTCGATCGGGAGCGTGCTGTTCGGCAGCTTCGGCGCCACCGGCGAGGCGCAGGCGATCACCGGCGCGCAGAAACCCATCGAGGCCGGCGACGTGGCGGCGATGATGGCCTACGCCGAGCGCGTGGTGATCGTGCCGGGTTACGGCCTGGCGGTGGCGCAGGCGCAGCACAAGGTGTGGGAGCTCACCCAGCTGTTGCTCAAGCGCGGGGTCAAGGTGCGGTTCGCCATCCATCCGGTGGCCGGGCGCATGCCCGGGCACATGAACGTGCTGCTGGCCGAAGCGGGCGTGCCCTACGACCTGATCGCCGACATGGACGACATCAACCCCGAGTTCCCGAGCACCGACGTCTCCCTGGTGATCGGCGCCAACGACGTGGTGAACCCGGTGGCCAAGACCGACCCCGGCTCGCCGATCTACGGCATGCCGATTCTCGACGTGGCGGCAGCCAAGAACGTCATCGTCATCAAGCGCGGCAAGGGGCGCGGTTTTGCCGGCATCGAGAACGCGCTGTTCTACGCCGACCACACGCGCATGCTGTACGGCGACGGTCAGGCGATGGCGGGCGAGCTGGTGACGGCGCTCAAGGCGCTCGATGGATGACGTTGGCACGACGTCCGCGGCGCCAGGCCAGCAGCGCGGCCAGAGCCATGCCGACCAGGGTTGCCACGATCACGAGTCGGGTGGCCGTGGCCCACGCCAGTGACACCAGCATGGCCACACCGGCGCGTTGCAGCGTGTCGACCAGACCCAGGCCGAACGTGGCAGCCAGTTCCATGCCGATGCGCAGGCAGCCCATGTAAACGGCTGCCAGCACCGTACCGGCCGCGGCCAGCAGCGTGGCCAGCCACGGATGGCGCGTGATCCAGTTGTGCGCGACGAAACCCAGCACGGCGCCGGAAACCAGTGCGAACCACCAGCGGGCGGACGGCATGGCCAGCATGGCAGCCATCCACAGCGCGCCCAGCGCCAGGGCGATGGCAATGGTGCAAATGCAAGCGAGCACCACGTGCAACGCCAATGACAGCGACGATTCAGTGCGCATGAAGAAGGCGATGAATGGCAGGCGTCATGGAATGTGGTAGTGCTTGCAAAACGACCATCATAGCTGGTCGCGGGCGATTCTTGCTTGACCGGTATGGGTGCGAATGACGCACCAACCAGCCACAATAGGGCCCCTTGCCCATTCACCCATTGCGACGGACACCTCATGAGCGGCGGTTTCAGTATCAACAGTGAGCCTTTCACCCTGCAGCGCGACTGCCCGGCCGTCATGGTGCCCGCGGGCAACAAGGTCATGCTGCCGGCAGGACAAATCGGCTACATCACGCAATCGCTGGGCGGCAGCTTTACCGTCTATGTCGAGGGCAACCTGTTTCGCGTGGCCGGTGAAGATCATGATGCCTTGGGCAAACCCGCGCCCGAGGCGTTGGAATTGCCCGAAAACCCGACCGACAACGATGTCGAGAAAGTGGTCTGGGAACAGTTGCGCACCGTGTTCGACCCCGAAATCCCCGTCAACGTCGTCGATCTTGGACTGGTCTACGACATGAGCATCGAGCATCTGGAAGACGGCAATCGTTGTGTCTACGTCAAGCTCACGTTGACCGCGCCGGGCTGCGGCATGGGCGACATCATGACCAACGATGCCGACGAAAAGCTGAAGATGATTCCGACCGTGACCGAAACTGAAATCGATCTGGTGTTCGATCCGCCGTGGAACTATTCGATGATGTCGGATGAAGCCAAACTTGAAACCGGCATGATGTGAAACCGCTTGCCCCGGTTTCAGGTACGCATGCCTCGATTGTTGGCCTTGCCTTGATGTCAACGGGGATTTCTTGATAATGAGCGTTGTGTCACATTTCGCGCATATGCCCGTTCATATATGACGCATTTTGTCACTTTCGGGATTTTGTCGTGTTGACAACCTGAGGACATGCGCCTAGTTTCACCGCATCCATCGGCGGGGAGGTCGATGGATGGTTCCGCATCGGCACTTCCGCAAGGTTTTGTGCCGCCTCGCATGCATCACCCACGCGCCTGTTCCGTAAGGAGTTTTCAGACAGGGCAGAGCTAGCGCGTTTCGGGTGGCCGCGGAACTGCACGACCAACAGCCGCGTATTGCGGCATTCACTTTCTTGTGGCTCCAAGCGGGCCGCATCGGGCCGGTTTGTGCCGATTTTCTGGAGGAGGAAGTTTGATGCAAGGTCGTTTTCGTTTGAAGTTGCTTGCCGCTGCAGTCGGCATGGGTGTGACGGGTGCCGCGATGGCGGCCGCGCCGGTCGCGAGTGCCCAGACCGGGGCCACGGTGGCCCTGACGCAGGCGCCGCAGATCAAGGCCGGCACGCAGGTTTTGGGGACGGTTGCCGCCAGTCATCCGATCCACATCGAGGTGGCGTTGAAGATGCGCAACAAGGCGCAGCTGCACACATTCATCCACAACGCGCACTCGCCCAGCGTATTGGTCACCAAACGCGCATTGACGCCGGCACAGTTCCGGGCCAACTATTCGCCGACTTCGGCGCAGGCCAACAAGGTGGCCGCATGGCTGCGCAGCCAGGGTTTCACCAACGTCAAGATTTCGGCCAACCGCATGCTGGTGTCGGCTGACGGCACGTCGTCCAATGCGACGCAGGCGTTCGACACGCATTTTGCCCGCGTGCGCACGCGGCGCGGCCATGTGGGCTTCATGAATACGGCGGCAGTGCATATTCCGGGTGACCTCAAGGGCTCGGTGCTGTCCGTCGTCGGCCTGCAGAATGTGCATTACATGCATCCGTTGCATGTGGTGTATGCCGGCGGTGCGTCGACGATGGCGGATGTGGGACATGACCCGGTCGATTTTTCGGCCATTTACGGCGGCACTGGCGTGAATACGGCATCTGGCGTGCCGGTCGGCATCGTCACGTCCGGCTCGTTGTCGCAGACCATTGCCGATCTCAATACGTTCACGTCCAACAATGGTTTGGCTCAGGTGGCGACGCAGGTCGTCAACACCAATGGCTCCAGTTCCGACACCAGCGGCATCGGCGAGTGGAATCTGGACAGTCAGGACATCGTCGGCATGGCTGGCGGGCAAGTCGGCAAGATCATCTTCTACAACATTCCGTCGCTGTCCAACGCCAACATGACGGCGGACTTCAACAAGATCGTGTCGGACAACACGGTCAAGGTCATCAACGTGTCGCTGGGTGAGTGCGAAACCAGCGCGCAGCAGGATGGCTCGGCCGCGGCGGACGACCAGATCTTCCAGCAGGCCGTGGCGCAGGGACAGACGTTCTCCGTTTCCACCGGTGACAGCGGTGCGGACGAGTGCGGCGACGGCGGCACCACGCCAAGCTGGCCGGCCGCTTCGCAGTACGTGGTGGCCGTGGCTGGCACGCGTTTGAGCACGTCCGGCACGACGTGGCAGAACGAAGTGGTCTGGAATGACCTGTCCAGCAACAATGGCGCCACCGGCGGCAGTGAGAGCACGTTCGAGCCGCAGCCGAGCTGGCAGAACGGCCTGTTCTCAGGCAGTTACCGCGGCGTGGCCGATGTGGCTTTCGATGCCAGTCCGAGTACCGGTTCGCTGGTGATCGTGAATGGTTCGACCGAGCAGATCGGCGGCACCAGCCTGGCGTCACCCCTGTTTGTCGGCTTCTGGGCGCGCGTGCTGGCGGCCAAGGGCGAAAACGTCGGTTTTGCCGCGCCGCTGCTGTATCAGCTGCCGGCTGCCGATTTTCATGACATCACCTCGGGCAACAACGACGGCGAGCAGGCTGGCCCGGGCTATGACCTGGCAACCGGTCTGGGCAGCATCATCATCAACAAGGCGATTGCCGACATCGGTGGCGGTTCCACGCCGCCGCCGTCCAACAATCCGCCGACGGCCGCGTTCACTGATTCGGTCAACGGCCTGAGCGTGAGTTTCACCAACACGTCCAGCGACAGCGATGGTTCCATCGCCTCGCGTACGTGGGACTTCGGTGACGGCCAGAACTCGACTTCGGTCAGCCCCAGCCACACGTACTCGGCGGCCGGCACCTACACCGTCACGTTGACGGTCACCGACAACGACGGCGCCACCGACAGCGTGTCGCACACCGTGACGGTGTCCGGCGGCGGTTCGGGCGGTTCCAACGTGCTGCAGAACGGCGTGCCGATCACGGGCATCTCCGGCAGCCAGGGACAGATGTCGCAGACTTACGAGGTGAACGTGCCGGCTGGCGCCAGCAACCTGGTGATCAGCGAGTCCGGCGGCACGGGTGATGCGGACCTGTACGTGAAGTTCGGCTCCGCGCCGACAACCTCCAGCTACGATTGCCGTCCGTACCTGACCGGCAACAACGAAAGCTGCAGCTTCAGCGCGCCGCAGGCCGGCACGTACTACGTGACCCTGAACGGCTACCAGAACTACTCCGGCGTGTCGCTCGAAGCCACGTGGACGACCGGTGGCAGCACGCCGCCGCCCAGCAACAACGGCACGTTCGACAACCCGACCAACACGTCGATTCCGGATGGTGGCTCGGTCACCAGCCACATCAACGTGACCGGCGAGCCGGGGGCGGCACCGTCGGATCTGCAGGTTCACGTGTCCATCGTGCATCCGTACAGCGGCGACCTGCGCATCACGCTGATCGCGCCGTCCGGTGCCAGCGTCGTGCTGAAGAATCCGAGCTACTGGGATTCCACCGCCAACGTCAACCAGACCTGGACGGTCGATGCCTCTTCGGTGCAGGGCAACGGCACCTGGAAGCTGAAGGTCGACGACGTGTACACCGGCTACAGCGGCTACCTGGACGACTGGAGCCTGAAGTTCTGACACTGACACGGAGAAGGTGGAACAGCGCACAAGGACGTGCGCGCTTCAGGAAATGAACAACTGAAAGCCCGGTCAATTTGGCCGGGCCTTTGTTGCGTGAGGCGGTTGGTCTGCCTTGCCCAAGGCGTATTTGGGCGATATTTCCATTCAGTGTCGCAGATGGTTTTCCGTTCATCCGGTCGCAGGTGATCATGCGGTCATCATGCCGAGATCATTGAATACTTCCGATGTGGGTGGTTGGATGTTTTTGTCGTATGACCAAGCCAAGGTGAACGGTATCTGGTTGATCTTGCAGATACTGGCAAATTCTCTGTTCGTGATGAGGTATTGAGTGCCTGACGTTGAACAAGTGATGCAAGTGGTGCTCATGCCTACTTGCTAGGCATTCCCTGGGTGCCGCCATATTTCAGCAAATATATTTTGTGGCCGGTGTAATCCCATACGGTTTTGTACTTGCTGAGTAGGTTGTAGGCGAAGGTGATTTTGTTGTCGGTCCGCACGCTGAGCGCTTCGGCCGCTTTCTTCTGATAATCGATCTTGATCGCATAACTGCGGAAGAAGTCGAAGCTGATCCATCCCAGAAAATCGGGAGTGATATCTTTTTGAATCTGGAAGGCATCCGAACTTTCGACATGGTGTACGTCGGTATAGGCGAATTGAGCGAACTTGACGCTGGCAATGGTCTTGTTCATTTGCCAGAACAAGCGGGATCGTGACTTCGTCGCCGCTCAGTCGCATTTTCGGTGCCACTTTGTCGGCGTGGATTTTGGCGCTTGCAGGGCCAGAGGCGACGAGGATCGCGGAAAAAACGGTCGGGCGCATGGGTGAATCTCCGTCGTTGTTCCTCGCGGCTCAGTGGTTTTTCGTCGGCCGCTTCGTGCCCGGACGGGCCTGCTTGTACATGTCCCAGGCGATCTTCTTCATCAGCCCGAACCGCTGGTCGCCGATCTTGTAGATGTCGAAATGGGTCTTGTTGGGAACGAAGTTGAAATCCTCGTGCGCGCCCACGCTGTCGAAAACCTTTTTCAGCAGTCGCGCCGAGCCGTCCAGATAAAAGTTGTCGGCGGTACCGACATAAAGATGGATTTTACCGTCCAGATCGGGTTTCAGCGTCGGCCAATCATGGCGGATGCGCCAGGCGATGTCGTAATGCTTGCGCCAATAATCGGCGACTTTCGGATCGATGGCGCCGGTCGCACGATTGAACAGCGGCTCGGGCCGGCCATCGGCGCCCTTGGGCGAGAATACCCAGTCGAACGAGGCGAACTGTCCGCCGTAGACGCCCAGCACACGCTCCATCCTGGCGAACTGCTTCGTTGTGGCGATGACCTTGCCGTGATCGCGCATCAGCGGGATCGGCTTGCCGCCGGCATCGTGATAGGCATTCGCGTGGGGCGCATAGATGTCGATATTGACAAAATCGTGGAAGTCGACCGGGTCGGGCGAAATCGGCCATGATCCACCAAACACCTTGGGATAGCGCACCTGCAACCACAACACCGCCCAGCCGCCCGATGAATGGGCGGTAAGAAAGCGCGAGGCGGGTTTGCCGTCCGTGGCATAGTGCTTGTCGATCCACGGGATGAACTCGGTGGTGAGTGCTTGTCCCCACGGCCCGTTGTTGACCGAATCGGCAAACTCGTTCGTGCCGCGTGGCGAGGCTTCGTCGAGATACACCCAGATCATCGGCGGCATCGCGCCCGACGTCATCATGTGCTCGATTTGCGCGGTGGAAAATTTTTGGTAACCGGGAGGGCCGCCGAATCCGTTGGTCGTGTAAACGATCGGAAACGTCTTGCCCGGTGCGCCATAGCCTGGCGGTAGCGCAATCCAGGCGCGGATGTGCATCGGCCGGCCCCAGAATGCCGACAGCAACGGGCTGACGAAATCGATCCGCTTGAGCTTGCTCAAGGCAGACTTCATGGCGATGCGCTTGGCTTCGGGAAGATGCGCGATACGTCCCTTGAGCCAGTTCCACTTGACGATATGCGTGAGTGTCAACGTGGGGATCGGGCCGGGCAACTTGGCCTCGACCACCGGCGAGACGATATCACCCGACCCCCGCCCACCGTAAGCGTAATCGTGGTTGCGGTCGAGTACCGCCTGGAACGCGTAGGTACCCGGCGGCAGCTTGGCGAATGGCACCGGGTAGGTATCGACATCGCCGTCGATCTCGGCCGTCTCGCCTTGGCGAAGCGACCACGTTTCCTTCGCCGCGATGGCGGTACCGGTCGGTTCGAATGCCGAGGTGTCGACGTGGTTCGGTGGCTTGGCAGCGGGATCGACTTTCTTGGCGAAGACGATGATCCGACCCGACTGCGGCGAGGCAATGGTCGGCGCCAGCGTGACGGGAATGGCTTCGGTGGCCGTCTTCGCCAGTGCCGGCGGCGCCAGCATGACGGCAAGGAGTGCAGCGGTCCAATATATCTTCATCGTTTTATTCACTTTGGGAGACGGGTTGCCGGTTATTCAAAACAGCGTTGATTCAAGTTCGTACGACGTCGACTACACGATGGCGTCGCCCAGGCCTTCCAGGTAGGCATTGCCGTTCTGGGAAATGGCGCGATGAAAGCCTGACTGTCAGCGCGCCGTCATGCCGCCATCGACGCGGTAATTCACGCCGGTCAGAAACTTGCCGCGATCCGACGCGAGCAGCGCCACCACTTCGGCGATGTCCACGGGCGCGCCGATGCGACCGAGCGGCACTGACTGGAGCCACTCCTCGCCCGACAATCCCGGGATCGTGTTTCGAAACGCATTGGAGCCCTCGGTCGAGATGGGTCCGGGCGACACGATGTTGACGCGAATGCCGCTCTCCCCCAGTTCGACGGCGAGCGTGCGCGAGTAATAGTCGAGCGCCGCCTTCGCGGCGCCGTAGTGCACGTCGAACGGAAACGGCATCGTCGCCGCGGTGGACGAAATATTGACGATGGCCGCGGTCTTCGACTCGCGCAACGTCGGCAGCACCGCGTTGGTGAGGCGGACCGCGGCAAGCAGGTTGAGCGCGAGGTCACGCTGCCATTCCTCGTCGGGGATTGTCTCGGAGCCGCCCATGAATGCGCGCGAGCCGCCCGCGTTGTTGACCAGGATGTCCAGACCGCCGAGCTTCTCGAGCGCCTGCCCGGCGATGGTCTTCACCCCTTCGTGGGTGGTGAGATCGCCCGCGACGAACGTCGCTTGTTCGGGCGTCGCGTCACTGCGTGAGCGGGCGGCGACCACGACCTTGGCGCCGGCGTCCACAAGGCGCTTTCCGATCGCCGCGCCGATGCCACGCGTGCCGCCGGTGACGAGCGCACGACGACCGGCGAATTCGTTGGAAAGATCGAGTCTGCTGGAGCTGTGATTCATTACAATTTTCTCTGTATGTTCGCGCGACAAGAAGGGCGCCGCGCAAATCCCGTTGAAAGCACATCAATCGCGCTGCACGTAACGCAGGCCGATCGTGCAGGCGAGCACGGCCAGCACCACCAGCACGGCCGCGAAAATGCGGTGCGTCACTTCATCTGGACCTTCGTATCCGGCCACTCGAAACGTGCCCGTCACGTTGCATTTTCGAGTTGAGGACACGCGTCATCAAGCGCAACGACGGCAATGTTTGATGCACAAAACGCATGGATTGTGAGGCTCGACGGGCATGGATGCGACGACCTGCACGCAGCCAGGATCCATCCACCGCGCGTTTCGCGTACGAATGCAAGCACGTGCCGGCTGACCCCATCAGGTCATGGACACGCACCCGCCGGCGACACATGCCAATGCATGGCCTGCACAAGCTTCGAACGCGGCTTGTAGCTGATCACCCTGCTGGATGCGCCACGCCGAATCGGAATGTGGATGGGGCTGTCGAAACTCGCTGCAATGGGATTGATGTCGATGCTTTTGGTGATGACGTCACCGTTCCGCAAGCCGGCCTTGTCGGCATTGGATCCTCGAATGACCCCCGAAACCCGGCTGCCGGCCTTCACACGTATGGGCTTGGCAAAACCCAAATCGAAAAGGCCGACATGGGTGGCCTTGCTGGTCAGGCAAGGACCGAATGCTCCGGACGCGGGCATGATCAGATGGCCGGCCATCATGCGTCGCCAGTCGGCCATCGCCCATGCGCCAACCTTGTCTTTCAGCACGGCTTCCCACGCTGCATTCGTTGCCGGTGCGCCGTGCTTGATGTGCTCACTCGTGGCATTGACCAGGTCCAGTACGGTCACGTTCGCATGATGCTGGCGCAGTTTCGCATCCAGATCGGCGAGATAGATCGCACCGCGCCCGTAAGGCAACATCCAGGCGTTGCGCCCGGACCACATGACCTTCGTGATCTGCTTGTTGGAAACCGTGCGCAAGGCATTGTCGTAATATTCGGCGGCTTCCGCGTTTACCAAGTCGACGTATTGTTGAGCGGTATAAAGCCCCGCCTTCCAGGGCAGCGTGATCGAAAAATAATCCGCGGCGCCTTCGGTGTACCAGTCGCCCTCGTCGCCCGGCGCGTCATCGAAATCCTTCATCAGGCTGTGCACCATTTCATGCGCCACCAGGCTGTGCAGATCAATACTCCCCGCATCGTCACCGGGCGGCAGATACAACAAGAAAGAGTCATGGGACGAGCGGCCACTATTCATCGGACCGCCGCCGAATGATCGAATGAGAAACCGATACGGCTGCGAAGCCGGCACGTGAAAAGCCTCGCGTTCCGCCCGATAGGCACGCGTGGTCCAGCGGGCCGCGGCTTTCAACTGATCCGCCGGCAAGCCCAATGCATAAACGCTGAAGGGGTTGCTGTGGACACTGGCCGAATAGGTTTTCACCGGGCCTGCCAGAAACAGCGTGTTGTCCAGCTCGCTTGTACTGAAGTCACCGGCATAATCACCTACTCCGTACGAGGAAACGGCCATTTGCCCTGCAGGAAGCTGCCAATGCACTTGGACATGGAAAGCTCGACCGTGGTCATCCGGTAGAAGCAAAAAGCTGACAAACGCACCCGAAAGGCCGCCGCCTGCCGCCTGCAAATCGATTTGCGGTCCGCGCTTGGACGTCTTTGCTGCCGCAACTGGCACCACGTAGGCAACGTGCACGGCTCCGGCCGTTGGCCGCATCGCGGACCAGACCTGAAAAGTGCCATCATCCCGGCGCTGCCAAACCGGCGGCTGCAATGCAACCTTGCCCTTGTCGTCACTCACGTGCAGCGCGGTGACCTGGTCGCTGGTGCGCAGCAACGATGGCGCCAGCGTGTCAAACATCAGATCAAGATGGCTTGTCGGCATGTTTGAAGGTGACCATACGTATTGAACCGATATGCCTGTAGCCACGTGATGGCTGTTGACGACAGGTGTCAGCGTCAAAGCCAGAGGTTCGGCCGTATCGTGTCCGGCAACCTTGGCCGATGCCGCAAAAAGCGCAGATGAGAAGGAAAATACGAAGATACCGAAAAAAGCACACCATCGATGCGCTTTCTTACTCTTACGACTCATGATTATCTCTATACATTGATGTTTTGGTGAGGGTGATGGAGCCGCCATTGCGAAGATGTCGCAAAGCCAGGTACACCAAGTCGACTTGCCCAATCAGTTTGGCTTGAAGGGCCTCGCGATATCGTCGTTGGAAGGGGGCAAGCGACATTGACTTGACGCTCGCTGCGCAGCAAGTGATTGCATCAATCTCGCTCGCCGAGTCGAAGAACATGGCGATACTTGCCGGATCGTCAATATCCACTTTCATCGGTCGGCACGCACGATCTGGCGCGTGAATTCAAGCGCGTTCATTTTGCTGCATTCGCAGCGATGTTCAGGTCGTATTTTCGAGTCCGCAACCCGCGTGACCAAGAGCAATCAGGGCAATGTTTGATGCACAATAGGCATCGATCATGAAGCTCCACGGACATGAACCTCTCCGAGATCAAAGTTTTCCTGACCTTGTGCGATGAATTGCATTTCGGTCGCACTGCCGAGCGCATGGGACTGTCGCAAGCGCGTGTCAGTCGCCTGGTCCATTCCCTCGAAAGCGAGGTCGGTGGCATGCTTTTCAAACGCACCAGCCGGCGGGTGGTACTGACACCGCTCGGCGAGCGGCTGCACGAGCGGCTTCGGCCGGCTTACGAGCGCTTGTCCGAGGCGCTGGAGGATGCAAGGCGGATGGTGCACGAGCCGCTCGGGGAGCTGCGTATCGGCTTCACGTCAACCACGGCGGGGACTGCGCTCAACCGCCTGATCGCCGCGTTCGAACGCCGTGAGCCCGATTGCGAGACCACGGTGCGTGAGGTATCAATAATCGATCCCTACTCCGCGCTGCGCCGGGGCGAGATTGACATACTGGTAGACTGGCTCGAGGTGGACGAACCCGATCTCAAGGTAGGCCCGGCAATCGGCCACGACAAGCGGGTCTTGGCCGTTGCGGCCGATCACAAGCTTGCCCGACGCGAAGCCATTCACCTCAATGACATTGCCGGCTTCGACGCGGCGCGACTGCCCTCGACGTTTCCTTCCGCACTCGAGGAAGCGTTTCTGCCACGAACGACGCCTTCGGGTGCACCCATTCCGCGCACGCACATCGTTCACAGCTTCGCTGAATACGCGACGCTCGTGGCGCGCGGTCTCGTGGTTCAGGGCACGGTCGCCTCCATGGCCGCCGGGCTCCCGCGCGAGGACATCGTGCTCATTCCCATTGCGGATTTGCCACCACTGGCTCTCGGTCTGATCTGGCGCAAAGCGCAGGAAAATGACCTGATCCGCGCCGTCGCCGAAGCCGCCCGTTCGTTGCAGTTACGACAAAAGTAGGCCCGAAGCATCGGGGTCAGGGTGAATTACTCCATGGTGATGAAATTGTCCCTGGTACTGAGGTTCCTTTCCAGGGGATGAAGATGTGAAAGCCCGGTCGTTCGGCCGGGCTTTCATTGTGTAGATGCCTTGGTGGAACCCGTCGCATGGGTGACGGGCTCGGGACTTTGCATGGGCTGGAGCCTGTCGCGCGGATGCCGCGCTCCCACGTGGGCCGTGAGGTTACTTGACCGGCTCGAACCGGTTGGCGGCGCGGTTCTTGCGCACGTGGCGCGGGTCCCACACGCGGCCGTTCATGGCGATCCACACGCCTGATTCGAGCGTCTGCACGGCGCCGACGGCGCAGCCGATGTTGAACACGGCGTCGGAGCCTTCGAACTTGGCCGGGTTCAATGCACCGGTCAGCACGATGACCTTGTCCGTCAGGCCTTCCAGCACGCGCGCGGTGTCGACCATGGTGTCGGTGCCGTGCGTCACCAGCACGTGGCGATGCGGCTGCGCCTCGATGGTGGCACGCACCAGCTGGCGGTCGGTTTCGGTCATCTCCAGGCTGTCCTTGCGCAACAGCGACGTCACCTCGAATTCGAATCCCACGCCCAGTTGCTTGAGGATGTCACCGATCTGCGGCGCGCCGATCTTGTAGTCGGATTTGGCGTCGAAGTAGATCTTGTCGATGGTGCCGCCGGTGGTGATGATGCTCAGACGCTGCATGGCAAGGTGTCCGCGAAGAAGGATAGCCACCTATTATGACGTCAAGGCATGACCGGTGCGACCAGTGCGCGCCGTGAGTCCAGGTGGCCGGTGTCGACCAGCCGGGTCAAGCCGTGATCCA
>DASVGR010000023.1:0-25076 GCA_036379395.1 Rhodanobacteraceae bacterium
GCCACCGCCGTTGCGGCACGCGGCCGGCACCAACGACGAAGTCGACTACCGCATCGTCGGCACCGACATGCAATTCGTGGAAGTGGAACTCGATCCCGGCGAAAGCGCCATCGCCGAAGCCGGCGCCATGATGTACAAGGACGCCAGTGTGCGCATGGACAGCGTGTTCGGCGATGGCTCGAACAGCCAGGGCAGCGGCCTCATGGGCAAGCTGATGAGCGCCGGCAAGCGCCTGGTGACCGGCGAAAGCCTGTTCACCACCGTGTTCACGCACGAAGGTTCGGGCAAGGCCCACGTGGCGTTTGCCGCGCCCTGTCCCGGCACCGTGCTGGCGATGAAATTGTCCGAGCACGGCGGTCGGCTGATCTGCCAGAAAGACAGTTTTCTGGCCGGCGCGCGTGGCGTGTCGCTGGGCATTTTTCTGCAGAAGAAAATCCTCACCGGCCTGTTCGGCGGCGAAGGCTTCATCATGCAAAAACTCGAAGGCGACGGCTGGGTGTTCGTGCATGCCGGCGGCACCATGGTCGAGCGCGAGCTGGCCGCCGGCGAACGGCTGGACGTCGATACCGGCTGCGTGGTCGCCTTCCACGACAGCGTCAGCATGGACGTGCGCCCGGTCGGCGGCATCAAGAGCATGTTTTTTGGCGGCGAAGGCGTGTTTCTGGCCACGCTGACCGGCCCGGGCAAGGTGTGGTTGCAATCGCTGCCGTTCTCGCGCCTGGCCGGACGCATGCTGGCGGCGGCGCCGCAAGGCGGCGGCCAAAGCCGCGGCGAGGGTTCGATCCTCGGCGGTATCGGCAACCTGCTTGATGGCGACAATCGTTTCTGACGTCATCACGACCACCCGGCATCCATCATGGTTTCGTCCAGCGCAAGGCGTGCATGGCAATGAACGACATTCCCCGCGGCCGCCGCCTGCTGGCCTGGCTGGCCTTGCTCGCCATGGTTGGCGCCGGCGTCATCTGGTGGTGGTGGCAGGGTCGCCCGGTGACGCTGCCGGACGCGCCGGCGCAACGCATCGCCTGCGTGTCCTACGCGCCGTTCCACAAGCCGGGCGAAACGCCGCTTGATCCTGCGGCATCCGTCAGCCCGACACGCATCGACGCCGACCTTGCGCAGCTGTCGCGCCATTTCGGTTGCGTGCGCACGTATTCGCAGGGCCAGGGTCTGTCGGCCGTGCCGGCGATCGCGGCGCGCCACCACATGCAGGTGCTGATGGGCATCTGGCTGGGCGCCGACGTCAAGGCCAACGCGCGGCAGATCGCGCTCGGCATCGCCACCGCACGCGTGCATCCCGACGTGTTGCGCGGCGTGATCGTGGGCAACGAAGTGCTGTTGCGCGGCGACCTGACCGAGGCGCAACTGGCGGCCGACATCGCCAAGGTGCGCGCCGCGCTGCCGGCATCCATTCCGGTCAGCTACGCCGACGTGTGGGCGTTCTGGTTCCGCCATCCCGCGCTGGCCAAGTCGGTCGATTTCGTCACCATCCACATCCTGCCGTACTGGGAAGATTTGCCGCTGCCCGTCAACCAGGCCATCGCCCACGTGCGCGACATCTACGCGCAGGCGCAGCACCTGTTCCCCGGCAAGAGCATCCTGATCGGCGAAACCGGCTGGCCCAGCGAAGGCCGGCCGCGACGCGGCGCCGTGCCCAGCCGCGTCAACGAGGCGCGCTACCTGCGCGGGTTTTTGCGCTACGCCGATATGGCGCATATCCCGTACAACGTGATCGAGGCCTACGACCAGCCGTGGAAACGCGCGCTGGAAGGCACCGTGGGCGGCTACTGGGGCATCTACAACGCGGCCGGAAAGCCCAAATTCAGCTGGCAAGGGCCGGTGGTGGAAATTCCCTGTTGGTGGCTGGGCTGGCTGGCCGGCGTGCTCGGCGCCGTGGTGTTCGTGCTGGCCGGCTGGCGCCGGCTGACCCGGCGCCAGTGGCGCGGCGTGGCGGTCATGGCGTTGTCCGGTGCCGCCAGCGGCATGGCACTGGCCTGGCAGGGGCGGCAAATGCTGCATGCCTGTCGCGATGCCTGGGACTGGTCGGTTTCCGTGGTTGTCTGCCTGGCCGCCCTGGCCAGCGCCTTGTGGCTGGCGCATTGGCTGGCCGGCCGACTGGACGGCACGACCCATCGTGCCGCGCCGGCCGGACGCTGGCGTTTTGCCTGGCTGTTCGCGCTGGCGCTGTACGGCCTGCTGCTGATTTTCGACGGCCGCTACCGCGATTTTCCGCTTGGCGTGTTTGCCCTGCCCTGCCTCGGCTTTGCGCTGACGGCGTGGCTCGACACACGACGCGCCCGCCCCACGGCCGAGGCCTTGTTCCTGGCCGCGTGGCTGCCGATCCTTGGCGGCATCGTGGTGGCCATGGAGCTGGGCGAGGATTTCTCGACTTGGCTGTGGCTGGGCGAAAACCTTGCCATCGCGCTGCCGGTGCTGATCGCCTGGTGGCAACACCGGCATGCGCCACGCGCGCTGACCGACCTGCCGGGCACGCAGCGCTAGTTGATGACATCCCCTGCCGGAACAGCCTTCGGCTTCTTCGCTGCACGGGCCTGCAAATGCACCAGACGCAAGCATCCGGCCAGCAACGCCACCGCACCGGGCTCGAAGTTGTACAGCTCCAGCGCCACGATGCCCAAGGCCGCGGCCAGCCACGCCAACGCGCGTGAATGCCGCCACAAGGCCAACGCCGCCACGGCCAGCCCGGCGACGCCGTACACATCGTGCAAAAAGCCCACCACCAGCAGCTGCCGCCACTGGCACAACGCGGACGGATGGGCCACGGCGCACGCAGCCGCCATGGCCGGCTGCTCGATGAGACCGTAACGCGCCCATGCCGCGGCCAATCCCGCCAGAACCAGCAGCAGCCAGGGCGACAAACGTTTCAGCACGAGCGCAAACATGGGGTTTCCGGCAACGGGGCAGTTGGTGCGTAGCTTAAGGCCAGACATTGCCGGCGGCTCGATCGCCGCGCAACAAAAAGGCCGCCGGAAATCCTTCCGGCGGCCCGTGTGCGAGTGTCCTGCTTACCGGTTGGCGATGTCCAGGATCAACTGGGTGGCCGTGGCAATGAGCAGGTACTCGTTGTCGGCGCGTACCCAGCGGTAGCCGCGCGGCGGACGACGCAGGTGATAGTGGCTGTAGTTGTTCACCACCACGTAGCTGCCGCCCGTGTAGCGATGGCCGCGCTGCCAGCGCGAATGCCCGTCTTGCCAGTGCGCCCGCCGACGTTGCTCGGCCGCCTGACGCCGTTGCTCGGCCAGCTGCTGACGTTGCCAGGCCGCATTGCGACGCTGTTGCGCCGCAGCCTCGCGTCGCTGCTGCTCGACCTGCCGATGCTGGATTTCACGCTGCTGGCGCTGCCATTTCTGGTTGCGCTCGCGTTGCTGCCGGACCGTCTGGCGCTGCTGCCAATTCGAGTTGTCGTGGTGGGACTGGCCATGCGACTGATGCGACCCGTCATGCGGCGGATCACGTGGCTGCGGCGCGGCAAAAGCCACTCCCGCCACGGCCACCAGCGCCACGACCAGACCGACTCGACCAAGCACTTTGAACATGCATTTCTCCTTGCGGCGTCAATATTGAACTGACGGGTTTACCGTACAAATGGATGGCTGAACACCCCTGCAACCGCGCTATCGTGCCGTTGGCCGGCATTCAAACTGTGATGGCCGACACTCGGCGCGCAACCGGCATATCGGCTTTCGTCATCGCGACACGACGGCTTGTGACCGCGGACCGGGCCGCCGGTGTCACAACTCGCGCACCACGCGAAAACCCACGCGGCCGCTGCGCGTCGTCGCCAGCGCGCCCTGGCGATAGGCCGAGCGCACCTGCTCGGGCGCGCTGCCCCACGAGCCACCGCGCAAGACGCGGTTTTCGCAGCCCGGATTGACCCACGCGCTGCCATCGTCGGGCGCCCGCAGATAGCTGGCGTGCCAGCAGTCGCGTACCCATTCGGACACGTTGCCGTCCATGTCGTACAAACCGAACGGATTGGGCGCGAAACTCTGGATCGGCGCCGGTCCCCAATAGCCGTCGCCGTACCCCTTGAAGGCATGCGTCCAGCGCCGGCCCAGGCGCGAATGGTCGCCGCTGCCGGTGACGTTTTCGACCTTGTTCTTGGGCACGCCGTCGCCCCACCAGTACAACGTCGTGGTGCCGGCACGCATGGCGTAGGCGTACTGCGCCTCGCTGGGCAGCTGGTAATGCTTGCCGGTGCGCTTGGACAGCCAGCGCGCATAGGCCATGGCGTCGTTCCACGACACGTTGACGACCGGCATCGAATCACTGGCACGATGCCCGGCATAATCGTCCTGCCAAGTAGCCTGCGAATCATTCCGCATCGTGCCACCGCGATCGTTGTAGACACTGGCGCCACCCAGGCGCACCGAATCCGGCACGTAGCCGCTGGCACGCACAAAGTCGCGGAACTGGCCGACCGTGATCTCGCTGCGGCTGACCGCGAAACCTTTGTCCAGATGCACCTCGTGCTGCGGCGACTCGTCCGCTTCGTGCCCCGGCGAATCCGGTGCCGAGCCCATCAGGAAACGGCCGGTCGGCACCACCACCATGGCCGGCCCTTCGCCCGGCATGTCCAGAAAGCGGTCGGCAAACACCTGGCCGGGCCGGTAGCTGGCATACAACCTGGCGTTGTGCATCTGCTGGTTGAACGCATCCACGCCAGGCACGTCGGCGCTGATGGCCAATGCCTCGTCCTTGAGCTTTTCGGCCAGCGTCAGGTTGCCGGCATCCAGCGCGCTGCGCGCCTGCGCCATGACGCTGGTCGCGCGCTGCAGGCGCATGCCCTCGATGCGCCCACGCATGTTCTGCAACGCCTGCGAGCCGGGCTCGATGCTGGCCGCCTGCGCCAGGGCGGCGTCGGCACCGGCATAGTCGTTGTGCGCCACCGCGCCCAGCGCCTTGTCCAGCACCTGCTTCTGGATGCTCGCGATGCCCTGCCTGGCCACCTTGTTGTCGGCATCAATGGCCAGCACCTGCCGATACAACGCCAGCGCATTGTCCTGCTTGGGTGCCAGCACCTTGCCCTGTTGCAGCAGGTCGGCGGCCTTGGCCAACAACGGGCGCGTCTTGCTTGCGGCCGCCACTTCGACAGCCAGGCGATCGGCATCGGCCTGCGCGCCCGGAATGCCGCGCAGCAGGGCCAATTGCTGCGCAGCCGCGGTCGAGTCACCGTCATCCAGGGCCTGCTCCACCGCCATCATCAAATCGACATGGATGCGCGCCAGCCCGTCGGCCGCGCGATGGCTGTCCGGCCTGGCCCGCAAAGCCTGCGCGTACAGCACCGCGGCGCTATGGTCGGAGCCGGCCAGATCGCCGGCTGCCAGCGCCTTGTCGGCACGTTGCAGCAAATCAAGCACGGCCGGACTGGCCGGCGTCGACGGCGCCGTGGACGCCGATGCCACGGCCACCAGCGCGGCCGCCGCCTGCTCGCGGGCGCGCTGTTCCAGCACGTTGCGCGGCGCCAGGGCAATCGGTGGCCCGTCGTTGACGGCCGAATGCCCGGCCTGCGGACGCTTTTCGAACCCCATCGGCGTGGACGTCGCCGGCACCTGCGTCACCGCCGCGGGAACTGCCGCATGCGGAGTGACATCCAGCACGTCGGGGAAAAAATGATAGACCAGCGCAAACGCCAGCACGACGATGCCGGCAATACCTCCCCACGTGCGTTGCCGGCGTGCTGATCGGGAGCTGGGCATGAAGATTCCTGACAAGGCATGGGAAACATCACCACACAGGCGATGTCGAGTCTTGATACCTTATGTAAACCCGCCCGCACGGGCAATCATCCTTTTCCACGCAACGACTTCTTGATGACCGAATCCGCCTGTCCCGCCGCCACCTGGATCACCACCCAGGCCGATCTGCAAACCTGGTTCGAACCTGTGGCCGATGGCGACATCGTCGGTGTCGATACCGAATTCACCCGCCGCAGCACGTTCTACCCGCAGCTGTCGCTGCTGCAACTGGGCCATCGCGGGCGCTACGCGCTGGTCGACCCGCTGGCCTTCGAGCTTGGCGACATCCTCGAACGGCAACTGGGCCAGCGCCCCGTCACCACCGTGATGCACAGCGCCGGCGAAGACCTCGAAACGCTGGCGCCATGGCTGCCGCATGGCCCGGCCACGTTGTTCGACACACAGATCGCCACGGCCTTCAGCGGCGGCGACATGGGCGCGGGCTACGGCGCCCTGGTCAAGCAGTGGTGCGGTGTCGAACTGGACAAGGGCGAAACACGCTCGGACTGGAACCAGCGTCCACTGACTCCCTCGCAAATCCATTACGCCACGCTCGACGTGGTGTACCTGGAACCGTTGTATCGGGCCCTGTCCGAACGCCTGGCACAAGGCCGGCACGAAGACTGGTTCCGCGCCGACTGCATCCGCCTGGAACAACGTGCCGACCGCGCCACCGCGCCCGACCAGCCGCAAACCGAGCTGCACGCCGCGGCAGACCGGCCGCCTGCGCAACAAGCGCTGCTGCGACGGCTGCTGCTGTGGCGTGAAACCACGGCGCGCCGCATCGACAAGCCGCGCACGTGGCTCATCGACAACCACCAGGCACTGGATCTGGTTCTCCATCCGCCGACGGACATGAACGCCCTGATGCAGGCCACCCGCGGCCAGCGCGCCCTGCGCGGCCCCCAGCGCCATGCGCTGCTCGAATTGCTGCAAATGCCGGTCACCGACGCGGACATCGCCGCGACCACTCCCGTTGCCGGGCGCCCGGACCGCAGCGCCAAGACCACCGTGCAGGCCATGAAGTCCAGCGTCGACGACCTGGCCCGCGAATTGAACCTGCCACCGGGCCTGCTGTGCCCGCGCAAGGCCATCGAAGCCTTCATCGCCACCGGCCAATGGCCCGGGCATCTGTCCGGCTGGCGCGACACGCTCCTGCACGCCCGCCTGGCCGCCCTGCTGCCGCGATAAAAAAAACTTGGCGGACAGCCCGCGGCGCTGTTATGATGCGCGCCCCTGTGGGGCCATAGCTCAGCTGGGAGAGCGCGACGTTCGCAATGTCGAGGTCGGGGGTTCGATCCCCCCTGGCTCCACCAATAGATCCAGACAAAAGGCCACTTCTTCGAAGTGGCCTTTTTCGTGCTGCCCTGATCGACAGCATCCACCAAGATCGCGCCCGTAGGAGCGCGCCCGCGCGCGATGGCCAGATGCCGGTCCAAGGCCAGACACCTTCGCCCGCGGGCGGGCTCCTAAGGCCACTTCTTCGAAGTGGCCTTTTTCGTGCTGCCCTGATCGGCAGCATCCACCAAGATCGCGCCTGGTAGGAGCGCGCCTGCGCGCGATGGCCAGATGCCGGTCCAAGGCCAGATCCCTTCGCCCGCGGGCGGGCTCCTACAAAAGCAGGGGCCCAATTTCAAGGCACTGCCGCTGGCAAGCTCCGGCATGCGCCACCGCGACATGTCATCACCTGATTTACATCAAGGCCGAAAACGCCACGCACTCCATACTGACCGCATGCAATCGTAAGTGCGCATCGCGCAGCCTTGCGCGCTGATCGTGGCCAACCGGGCCGGATCGGCCCAAGGGGAAATGTGCATGTCAACAAGCACGCAAGATCCGCGTGAGGACGCAAGACTCACGGCCCTGTTCAAGGCGTACACGGTATCGGCCACCTGTTGGCTGATTTTTGCCACGGCCATTGGCCTGCTGCTGGCATTCAAGTTCGGCTCGCCCGATTTCTGGGCCGAAAAGTACCTCACCTTCGGCCGCTTGCGCCCCATCCACACCAACGACACGTTCTACGGCTGGGCGTCCATCGCGCTGGTCGGCCTGGCCTATTACGTGGCCGCACGCAGCTGCGGCACCAGGCTGTATTCGATCAAGCTTGGCTGGATCGGGTTGTGGTTGTTCAACATCGCGGCCATCGCTGGCACCATCGCGCTGGATCTGGGCTACAACTGGGGCGACCTGGAATACCGCGAATGGCCGTGGCCGATCCGGCTGGTGTTCGTGCTGGCCGTCGCGGTGACCGCGTGGAACCTCTTGGGCACGGTGTTCAAGCGCCAAAGCGAGGCCATCTACCTGTCCAACTGGTACTTGCTGGGCGGTGTGTTGTGGACGTGCGTGATCGCCATCGTGGGCATCTTGCCGTGGTACCAGAAAGGCTTGGGACAGGTGGCCATTTCGGGTTACTACATGCACAACGCGGTGGGCATGTGGTTCACGCCGCTGGCGCTGGGATTGTTTTACTACGCCATCCCCAAGATTCTCAGCCGGCCGATTTATTCGTACTCGCTGGGCGTGCTGGCGTTCTGGACCAACCTGTGTTTTTACCCGCTGCTGGGCGGTCACCACTTTTTGTTCAGCCCGCTGCCGTGGTGGCTGCAAACCACGGCCATCGTGTTTTCCGTGGCCATGCTGGTGCCGGTGTGGGGCGGCAGCGCCAACTATCTTTTGACCATGCGCGGGCGCTATCACGGACGGATTGAATCCTATCCGCTGGCGTTTCTGTTCATCGGCGTGCTGTGCTACCTGTTCGGCTCCACGCAGGGCACGGTGGAGGCGTTTCGCTCGCTGCAGGCGATCTGGCATTTCACCAGTTTCACGGTGGGCCATTCGCACTTCACGATGTACGGCTTCGTCACGTTTGCGGCTTGGGGCGGCATCTACGCGCTGCTGCCGCTGGCCACCGGCAAGAGTCCGGGGCGACTGGGCATGGCGGTGCATTTCTGGCTGGCGCTGATCGGCGTGTCGATCTACGTGATCGCGCTGTCCATCGGCGGCACCATCCAGGGCCTGGACTGGGTGCATGGCAGCACGTTCATCGCCTCGCTGGAAGCGATGAAGCCGTATTACCTGTGGCGCGGCGTGGGCGGCATCTTGATGTTCCTGTCGCACCTGGTGTTTGCGTGGAACGTGTGGCGCATGACGGCCGGCAAACCCGGCAACGCGCATGCACCGGTCATGGACGCTGACGCGGAGGTGGCGGCATGACTTCGCGCAACAAAAAGCTGCTGCAAATCGCCGGTGGCTCGCTGCTGGTGTACGTCGTCATCGTGCTGCTGATCGCGGTCGGTCCGGCCATTGATCTGGCGCAAACGCCGCCCGGGCCGGGCGTGAAACCACTCACGCCGCTGCAGGCCGAGGGCCGGCAGGTGTTTGCCAGCAACGGTTGCGACTACTGCCACACCGAACAGGTGCGGCCGATCCCAGAAGACAAGGTCTTTGGCCGGCCATCCGCGCCGGGCGACTTTGCCTACCAGACACCCGAAATGCTGGGGTCGGAGCGCACTGGGCCGGATTTGACCAACGTCGGCAACCGCCGCGGCGAAGTCTGGCAATACATGCACCTGTACGACCCACGCATGGTGGTGCCGCAGTCGATCATGCCCAACTTCAAGTTCATGTTCCGCGCCGTGAAAACGGTGCCCGCGGGCGACACGGCCGTGCCGGTCAAACCCGGCTTCGGGCCCGCCAACGGCGACAAGATCATCCCGACGCACGCCGCCAAGGCGCTGGTGGCGTATTTGATGTCGCTGAAACAGCCACCGATTCCGGGCTACAAGATGAACGGCGGCATGGGCGGCGCGACCAGTGCCACACCGACCACCGCATCAACCGCCGCCGCAGCGCCAAGCAAAACCGGGGCTTACGTCTACAACCCCGCCACCGGCAAAAAGCTGTTCGACAGCACCTGCGCGGCCTGTCACCAAACCACCGGCGAAGGCATTCCCGGCGCCTTTCCGCCGCTCAAGGGCAACGCCGCCGTGGACAGCGACGATCCGACCGTGCAGCTTTCAACCATCCTGCACGGCAAACACGGCGTGACCATCGGCGGGGTGACATATTCCGGCGTGATGCCGCCGTTTGCCGGCCAGCTGTCCGATGCCGAAGTGGCCGACATCGCCAATTACGAGCGTTCCAGCTGGGGCAACCACGCCAAAAAAGTCACGCCCAAGCAAGTCGCGGCCATCCGCGCCAAAGGCAAGTAGGAGGACATCATGCACCACATGTTGATGGGACCCACCTGGGGCATCATCGCCGTGGCATCGGTTGCCGGCATCATCACCATCGCCTGCTTCGCGCTGATGTTCTGGTGGATCTTCAAACCGGGCGAAAAAGACCCGCACCATCCCAAGTACGACATCCTGCGCAACGACCGCTGAAGGAGGGATCGCCATGGCCGACAAACCCCACGTACGCATTTACGTCGACAACAACCCGCAGCCGGTCTTGAACGAGGAACTGCCCTCGGCACTGGATTTCGACACCCGCCAGCTCGAAGACGGCCCGCACAAATTGACCGTGCGCGCCGAGGACGAAAGCGGCGTGGAAGGCATCGAGGAAATCCCGTTCCATGTCCAGAACGGTCCCGGCATCATGGTCACCGGTTTGCGCCCTGGTGCCACCCGGCGCGGCACGCTGCACCTGAAAGTCGACGCCTTCAGCGCCGACGACCCGTTCGATCCGCACCGCGCCGAGGCCCGCTCGTCCATCCCGACCTGGGTGTGGGTGCTGTTTTTGTTCGTGGTTGCGTGGGTCGTTTTTTACGTCGCCACGATGTGGAACGTGCCGGCCAAATACGCCCATTCGCCGACCTACGGCCCGCCGGCCGCTTCCGCACCGGCCGCCCCGCCGTCGCCATCCTCCTGACGCTTTCGCTGCCGGCAGGGTCAGCGAATGCGTAGGCTGGATAAGCGCAGCGCATCCGGCTGCAAGGCCGGCAGATGCGTTCGCGGGCTCACTTATCCACCCTACGGCTTTGTGTAGGCTGGACAAGCGCAGCGCATCCGGCTGCAGGGCCGGCGGATGCGTTCGCAAGCTCACTTATCCGCCCTACGGCTTTGCGTAGGCTGGATAAGCGCAGCGCATCCGGCAGCAGGGTCTGGATCGGTCCCGGAAGCGCCGGTTACGCCGGTTCGTGCTGCGCCAAACGCCGCATGGCATCCACCGTCCGCGCCAGGCTTTGCGCCGGCGCCGTGCCCTTGTCGGCGAAGATGCGCGCCAGTTCGCCGTAGTACCACAGCGTGCCCTCGCGGCCGGCCTTGAAGCGTTCGAACACCTCGCCGCCCACCGCGTGCAGGTCGCTGACGATGGCGCGCGCGTTGTGCAGCTTGTCACAAGCCGACACCAGCAGCGACGGCGCCGTCGCGGGCTTGGCTTCGAGGTGTTCCAGATACGCCAGCTTGCGCGCCTTCCACGCGGCGCGCTTGGCTTCCGGCGTGCGCGCCACGGCCTTGGCCTCGGCCGTGCCGTCGGTGCAATCGCGCACGATGTCCAGCACCTGCGCGCCGAAAGCCTCGCCAATGCGGTTGTCGTAATCCTCGCCGCCATCCTCGATGGCGTCATGCAGCAACGCGGCCATGGCCTGCGTCTCGGTGCCGCCGTATTCCAGCACCAGCGACGCGACAGCCATCGGATGCGAAATGTAGGGAATGTCGGTGCCCTTGCGCTTTTGCGTGCGATGGGCGTCATGGGCCAGCGCCAGCGCGGCGGCGAGTCGGTCTTCTTGCAGCATGGGAATCCTCCTGTGTGTCGTTGCATTGCGCGACCACGGAAGTCTGGCACGCAGGCGTCGCAATTCATGCGACAGCCGCGCTGTCGAAGCACCTTCCTGCATCGCCAACGCGCATGCCTCGAAAGCAGATGCCAGCGTCACGGCGCGCCCTGCGGGTCGACATGAAGCCTGCCGCACGCGTTTCTCACATCTCACAGCTTGAGATGCCAGATACGTCGTTTCCGGGGGCGATATGATTTGCCTTTTGCACATCATTGGCAGAATATGCCAATGAAAGCCTGTGGAGACAAATCATGCCGACGCGCAACGTGGTGTTGACACCGCAACAATCGAACCTGGTGGATCAGCTGGTGTCTTCCGGGCGCTACCAGAACGCCAGCGAGGTGCTGCGCGATGGCGTGCGTCTGGTCGAGCAACGAGAGAAAGGTTATGCCGTGCGTCTGGAAACGCTGCGCGAAGTGGTGACTGCCGGCATCGCGGATATCGACGCGGGGCACTACGAAAGTTTCGATGACCCGGCCAAACTTGAGGCTTGGGCCCTGGCGCTGGGCAAACACGCCTGATGGCGCAACGTGAGGTCCGCGTCGCTCACCTTGCGCGGCAGGACATGCAACGCATCCTCGCCTGGACACGAGAGCATTTCGGCCCCCGCCAGCACGCCATATACGCCAAGACCATCGCCTTGGCACTGCGTGCCCTGGTTGAAGATGACACGCTTGCAAGTGCAAGTGCGCGTCCACGCGATGACATCTTGTCCGGCATCCACCTGCTCGACGTGGCTCGTCCCGGACGCAAGGGGCGACATATCATCATTTTTCGCATCGACACGGCCACCAACCGCATCGATGTCTTGCGCATACTGCATGACAGCATGGATGTGGCACGACACATTCAGCGCTGACGCTTTGACGAGTATCTGCAAGGATGACGTTCCCACTCCCTTGGTCAGCGGACGATTGACCCGGCCAGTTCGGCGGCACTTGCCCACCTTCACGGCCTCATCATGAATATCCGCCATGACCTTCGACACTGTATGAGGGCATGACTTTCGTCATAGCCTTCGAAACTGCTTCGCCTTGTTGCAAGGCGCCAGCTGTCACGCCGGCCGAGCCCGGCATCCAAGTTGATTCCGAGGGGATCTCATGAACAAACACCTGATCAAGCCGCTCGCCCTGGCCGTTGGCCTGGCACTCGTTGCCGCCGGCTGCAGCAACCAGGCGCAAAACCAGAACAAGAAGACCGCCACAGCGGCCAGCACCGCGACCGCCTCCACGGCGCCGGCCGTGCCCGCATTCGCGTCCACCATCGCGATCCCGGCCACGCAGCCCATCGCCTTCACGCTGGACAACAGCTACCAGGCCTGCGACAACTTCCCCGAGTACGTCGACGCCAACTGGAACAAGGCCAACCCGATCCCGGCCGACCAGACCCGCTGGGGCGCCTTCGGCATCCTGCACAAGCGCGTGACGCTGCAGCAGAAAAAGATCCTCGAAAAGGCCGCCTACGACGCCAAGTACAACAAGGGCTCGGCGCTGGAACAGAAGCTCGGCAACCTGTGGACAGCCGGCCTGGATACCGCGGCCATCAACAAGTTGGGCTATGACCCGATCAAGCCCGAACTGGCCAGGATTGCCGGCCTGAAGAACACCGCCGACATTGTCAACTTCATCGATTCGAGCTACGCCGACGGCTACGGCTACGTGTTCAGCTTTGGTGCCAGCGCCGATTTCAACGACGCCACCAAGCAGATCGGCTACGTCGAGCAGTCCGGTCTGGGCCTGCCGACGCCGGCCTACTACACCGACGCGAAATACGCCAAGATCCGCGACGCCTATGTCGCCTTCATCGCCAAGACGTTCGAGCTGACCGGCAGCACGGCCGACCAGGCCAAGCAGCAAGCCCAACAGGTGATGGATTTCGAGACCAAGCTGGCCAAGGCCTCGCTGTCGCCGGTCGAAATGCGCAACCTCGACAACCAGTACAACTTCGTCAGCGTGGCGCAGGCCGACAAGATCAGCCCCAACTTCAGCTGGGACAAGTTCTTCAAGGCCATGAACGTGAACGTCGGCACCGGTTTCTCGCTGTCGCAGCCCAAGTTCATCAAGGAATTCAATGAGCTGCTGGCGAAGGCTCCAGTGTCGCAGTGGCAGGATTACCTGCACTTCCACCTGGTGCGCGGCGCGGCCAGCGACCTGTCCCAGCCGTTCCAGGATGCCGCGTTCGATTTCTACGGCAAGACCCTGTCCGGCCAGCCCGAACAGCGCGCCCGCTGGAAGCGCGTGCTGGGCGGCGTCAACGGCGCCATGGGCATGGGTCTGGGCAAGCTGTACGTGGCCCAGTACTTCTCGCCGGAAACCAAGGCGCGTGCCGAGCAGCTGGTCACCAACGTGCGTGACGCGCTCAAGCAGCACATCGAAGACCTCGACTGGATGAGCGATGCCACCAAGCAGAAGGCGATCAAGAAATGGGGCCTGTTCCTGCCCAAGATCGGCTATCCGGACAAGGGCGAGTGGCGCGACTACTCCGGCCTGAAGATCGTCCCGGGGCACTGGTACGAGAACCTGCATGCCGCCGGCCTGTACAACTATCGCTACAACCTGAGCCAGATCGGCAAGAAGACCGACCGCAAGCGCTGGTTCATGACCCCGCAGACGATCAACGCCTACTACGATCCGTCGACCAACACCATCAACTTCCCGGCCGCCATCCTGCAGCCGCCGTTCTTCTACCCGAAGGGTGACGACGCGGTGAACTACGGTGGTATCGGTTTCGTCATCGGCCACGAGTCCAGCCACGGCTTTGACGACCAGGGCAGCCAGTTCGACGGTTACGGCAACCGCAAGAACTGGTGGACCTCGGCCGACAAGAAGGCGTTCGACGCGCGCACCGGTGCGCTGGTCAAGCAGTACGACCAGTACGCGCCAATTGCCGGCGAGCCGAAGCTGCACGTCAACGGCAAACTGACGCTGGGCGAGGACATCGGCGATCTGGGCGGTCTGAACATCGCCTACACCGCGTTGCAGATGGCGCTCAAGAAGAACCCGGCCGAAGCCGCCAAGAAGATCGACGGCCTGACCCAGGACCAGCGCTTCTTCCTCAGCTCGGCCCGCGTGTGGGAAGGCTCCTCGCGCAAGAAGACCGCCGAACTGCTGCTCAACGTCGATCCGCACGCGCCAGCCAAGATCCGCGCGTTCGCCTCGGCCAGCAACATGCCGGCCTTCAGCAAGGCATTCCAGTGCAAACCGGGCACGACCATGAACCGCAAGGACAAGGTCAAGATCTGGTAATCACCCATCGTTGCCGTGCACGTCTCCCGTGCACGGCACGATTCAAGGCGCCGCTTCATGCGGCGCCTTTTTTTGTTTTCGGCTTCATCTCATTGATGGCATGCCCTCTCCGGGCATCAAGATTTCGGCACCACGCATGAGACGACTCACGATGGCTCGTGACAACACGCCAAAACAACCAAAAACATCAGCAGCCTTACGCATGTTCCTGTTCGATCAACTGGCGCAGGTCATGCGCCACGCTGGCAGGTGAATCAGCCGGAGTGGCCAGCAGGCGTGCCCGTCCCTTGCCGTCGAAAATGTAGATGGCTGCACTGTGGTTGACTTCATAACCACCTTGGCCATCAGATGGCCCGCGGCTGAAACTTTCGTGGTACCGCCCCGCCAATGCCTTGATTTGCTGCTCGCTGCCGGTCAGACCAATCGCGCGCTTGTCGAACGACTTGACGTATTTGTGCAGCACCGCAGGCGTGTCCCGCGCCGGATCGACTGTCACGAACAGTATGCGCACGTCCTTTGCCAACGGGCCAAGCTTGGTGAGCGCGACATGCATGTCGGTCATGGTCAGCGGACACACATCCGGACAATGCGTGTAGCCGAAATACAACATGACCACTTTGCCGTGGAAATCACCGGCAGTCAGCGCCTGGTTGCGACCATCAACAAGGTGGAACGCAAGATCCGGTATCTGCCCCTGCACGCTGGTATTGAGATTCCACTTCAACGGAGGCGGGCTGGACGAACAACCGGCCAGGACAACCATCACGGCAAGCATGGCCAGCAACATTCCTGCATACCAGCACCGTGACCAGGCACCCGCATAGGAGCGGGACAAAACCGCATGTATCTTGCACATGAGGACAGGGTAACGCAGACCATACAGCCACCAGCCGGCACATGCGGCAAACTGCCCTGTCGGCAACACAAGGCAACCCAGGCGCCTGCAACCGCGTGATCTTTGCGCAACAGCCTTGCCGCCCGGACGCCCTCAACAACCGGCCGGCGCGAACAAGGCAACAAGTACCACGGTTGCGCAATATTGTCCCCACCCCCAAGATGTGTCGCCTCACGAAGCCGTTGCGACCGCCATGCCCAAAGCCAAACCCTCAGTCCAGCGCGTAAAAATGACATCGTTGGAGCGGCGCTCCAGTTTCACGCTGGCTTCGATCTATGGCTTGCGGATGCTCGGCCTGTTTCTGATTTTGCCGGTATTCGCCATTTACGCGCAGGGATTGCCCGATGGCGGCAATCGTTTTCTGGTGGGTCTTGCACTCGGCATCTATGGTCTGACCCAGGCGGCGTTGCAAATCCCGTTCGGACTGGCGAGCGACCGTTTCGGGCGCAAGCACGTGATGATGCTCGGCATGCTGATCTTTGCCCTCGGTTCGTTCGTGGCCGGCGCGGCGCACACCCTGCCCTGGATCATCGTCGGGCGCGCCATCCAGGGTGCTGGCGCAATCTCGGCCGCGATCTCGGCATTGATCGCCGACAGTACGCGCGATGCGGTGCGCACCAAGGCCATGGCGGTCGTGGGCATGACCATCGGCGGCACCTTCTTCATCTCGTTGATTGCCGGCCCGTCGCTTTATCGGCTGATCAGCATCCCCGGCATGTTCATCCTGACCGGCGTGCTGGCGCTCGCCGCCATCGGCGTCATCCGCTGGGTGGTGCCGGATGCACCGAAGGTCTTGGCCACCTCGTCGGCCAGAAAGCCATGGCAAGCCGGTCGCGTCATGACACCAGCGCTGTTGCGTCTGGATTTCAGCATTTTTGTCATCAACTTCGCGCAGACTGCCTTGTTCGTGGTGGTGCCATTGGCGCTGCTGCATCACGTGCATCTGGGCGTGGAAGATCAATGGATGGTCTACTTGCCGGTGACTGCGGGATCATTCGTGCTGGCCATACCGGGGATCATCTGGGCCGAGGCCCGCGGGCACATGCGCCCGGTATTCATCGCCACGGTCACCTTGATGATGTTGTCGATGCTCTGGCTGGGCACAAGCTACACCCACCCCTGGTCGCTCATCACCGCCCTGTTTTTATTCTTCATGGCTTTCAACCTCATGGAGGCGCTGCTGCCGTCGCTGGTGTCACGCACGGCACCGGAAGCGAACAAAGGATTGGCGCTTGGCGTCTACAACACAACGCAATCGCTGGGATTGTTCGCCGGTGGCGCAGTCGGCGGCTGGGTGGCCAATACATGGTCGGATGCCAGCGTGTTTCTGACCTGTGCCGCGTTGTCTTTTCTCTGGTTGCTGGTCGCGTTTTTCGTCCGCGTGCCGGCAAATGCTCATGCGGCAGGCAATGATGCGCTGGCGCATGCAAACCCCGAATGGGATTGAACGCGGGCAAAGCCGGAATCATGCACGCTTGTGCCCGGGGCCATCGCGCCACGCGTGGCGAAATGGCTACGTCGGAGTACCTGAATCTGTCGGTGCCGGAGCCTGAGTGTTGGCGGCGTGGGCCGGCAACACCCGTTCGCGGAACCGTTCGATGGCATCGCTGCCTGCCGCCACGAGCAGCCGGTCGCTGACCTGAAGCCTGGTGCTGCCATTGGGCACGATCTCGCTTTCACCGCGAATCACGGTAACGATCACCACTCCCATGTCAGCCAGACCGAGCGCACGCACCTCGGAACCCGCAACCGGCGTACCCGGCTTCAAGCGGATGTGGTACATGCGCTTGCTGCCACCGCCAATGGCGAGGCCTTCGCCCGTATCCATCGCCAGTTTCAGCTCACCCGCCAACAGATCCTGGTCGAGCTGCACTTCGTGATTGCGAAGCAGCTTGGCGACGGTCTGGTAATAGGCCTTGCGATGCACGCGGCTGTCGCCCGGAGTAGGCACCTGGGCCTCGTAAATCGTCGGGTAGCGGGCATGCCGGGTCAGCGCGATCTGCACCACAAATGCCACCGCAACGGCAAGCATGGTCGGCATGATCAGTTCGAAGCCACCCGTCATTTCAATCACCATGACCATGGATGCGATCGGTACTCTTGCTCCGCCGGCGAAGACGGCCGCCATGCCGACGACGGCAAACCAGGCGCTGTCCACATCGATGTGCAAGATGTGCAACAACGCCGCAAACGAGGCTCCCAGCATGGCTCCCACGTAGAGCGTGGGGCCGAACATGCCGCCAGCACCGCCCGAGCCGATAGTGAGCGACAGGGTGAGAATCTTGCCAAGCGAAAACAACAGCAAAACCCATACCGCCAGGCCTGCACCACCCTGCAGGGCAAACTGGACGTAACCGTATCCGCCTCCAATGATCGGAGGCAAAACGATACCGATCAGGCCGACAGCAAGCCCACCGATGGCGGGTTTGAGGAAGGTGGGTATGCGCAGCGAGCCGAACGCGTCGCGGGTTCGATAATACACGGCCGGCAACAACGCGCCGAATGCTCCCGCAACAACGCCGAGCAGGGCAAACCAGACCAGCTCCAGCGGCTGTACGCTGCCGCCGCCCGGTGGCAACAAGAACAGCGGAGTGAAACCCGAAAACATGCCCGTGATCGCATAGGCCACAGCCGCCGAGATCATGGTGTAGATGAGCGCCCCACCTTCGAAAGCCATGCCGGAATAGAGAATTTCCACAGCGAAGATCGCCGTACCCAGCGGGCTTTTGAAGATGGCCGAAAGACCGGCCGCCATGCCGATCAGAATGATGACCCTGCGCTCTTCATCGGGCAGCTTGAAAACCTGTCCGACGATGGCGCCCACACCGGAGGCGATCTGCGCCGTGGGTCCTTCGCGGCCGCCCGATCCACCCGTACCGATGGTGAGGGCGCTCACGATCGTTTTCACCAGCGGCACCCGGGCACGCATCCGCCCGCTGTTGCGGTGGAACGCATTGAGGGCCGCATCAGTGCCGTGGCCTTCAGTCTCGGGCGCCACACTGTAGATGATGATGCCGGCGACCAGTCCGCCCAGCGTAGTGGATACCGGCAACCACCAATGCAGATGAGTAAAGGGACGCGGGGCCGTCGTCATCGCGTGTGCCGCGGCAACGTGGATCGTGTGGTAATGCCCTATCTGGCCGAGAACATGGACGTCGGCGAGATGCAGCAACAGCAAAAACAGTTGTGCACCCAATGCACCCACGACACCCAACATCACGCTGATCAGAATCAGGCGCGTGGTGGGATTGAGTTTAAGCAGCCATTTCACTGGACGGTCCCGATTCGACTTTGCAAGCCCCCCATTGGCAAGTGACGTCCAAAAGACCATTCAAAACAACGGGGCAATCCGTCATTGTCGCACGGAGCACCCCGGCGCCGTTTCATCGGTGCTGACGTCGGCACTGAAAGGTGCCCTGACGTGCCCGAAAACAAGTGCCGCTATTGCCCGATTCACACGGTTTCGAACAGCGCCATGAAGCCGAAATCCATGTGCACCTGCATGTGGCAGTGGAACAGCGTCAGGCCCGGCATGTCGGCGGTGAAATCCACCTCCACGGTCTGGAACGGCGGCACCAGCACCACGTCCTTCATCACGCCGGCGGTCGGGTGGCCGTGAAGCCCGGTCAGTTCGAACGTGTGCCGGTGCAGGTGCAGCGGGTGGATGTCGTCGCTGGCGTTGCGGAAGCGCAGGCGATAGCGGCGCCCGAGCTTCAGCTTGCGCGTGACCGGCATGGTCTTCCAGTCGTACGGCACGCCGTTGATGGCGTACTGGTCGAAGCCGTGCGCGGCGCTCTGGCGCGCGGTGATGAGCATGTCGATCACCTCGTCGGGCGCGCGCACCTTGCGTGACGGATCGGCGAACAGGCGGTAGTCCCACATGAACTTGGGCGGCGCCTGCCACTGCGGCTTGCCGCTCGCGCCGGCGTATTCAACCACCACGCCCATACCGTTTTCGCGATCGGAATCAGCGGTGTCGCCCAGCACCCAGATGCCGGGATGGTTCATTTCGACGATGGCGGACACGCGCTCGGCGGTGCCCAGCCACAGCACCGGCACCTCGGCCGGATGCGGCACCGGATTGCCATCCAGCGCCACCACCTTGAAGGTGTGACCGGGCAAGGCCAGGCTGCGGTTTTCGGTGGCGCTGGCGTTGACGACGTGCAGCATCACGCGCTCGCCGCGCTTGACGCGGATCGGCTCGCCGTGCCCCAGCGACTTGCCGTTGATCGAGAACGCACCGTAGGCCAGTTCGTAGCCCGGCGGCACCTTGCCGGCATTCGGGTCGGACTTGGCCGCAACGGTGATGAGGTCCATCTCCATGCCGGACGGCCGAATGAAGGGCGAATCGCTGTCCACGCGGTTGAGGTAGGGCTGAAATTCCTTGAGGGTCAGGAACACCTCGCGGTCGTACGCGCCGGCAAAATGCTTCGGCTCGATGAAAACCGGCCCGGCCAGCCCCGTGTACGTGCCGCGCGCCAGGTTGTCACCGGCACGCACGTGCGTGTGATAAAAACGCAGCCCCGACGGCTTGGGCGTGAACACCAGCCGGCGATGGCCATGCGCCGGCACCGGTGGCGTGCGCTCCTCGAAAGCGCCGTCCTCGCTGTCGGGCAAAAACTGGCCATGCCAGTGCACCTGCTCGGCGTGGTCGGTGTCGTTGAACACGTCGACCGCCACGCGCTGCCCTTCCTTGAAACGCAGCAGCGGGCCGGGAAAATCACCGTTGTAGAGCGTGGTCGAAACGAACTTGTCCTTGGCCAGCTCCAGCACGCCGGTGGCGATGCGCAGGGTGTAATCAGCCTTGGCCAGGCCAGCGGTGGCCGCTGCGGAGGAAGCTCCCGCGCCGACAGGCTTCGTGCCCGTGGCCAGCGCCTCGGCGCCGGGCAACACGCCCGCGGCCAAGGCGGAAAGACTGGCGGTTTTCAGGAAACGACGACGATCCATGGATGGCTCCGGTGAAAGTACAAAGCAGTCGGGACAGGTGCCAAAGCGTTCTGATCAGCTCCAGCCCAACCAACGCACGGCATGTCATTGAGTAGGAGCCGGCCTGCCGGCGATAACCCAGGTTCGTGCAAACCCCGCGCCGGTCGCCCGCGGGCGGGCTCCTGCAGTGGCCATCAGAAAGCGTTTTGCGCCACCTTCCTCTTTGTGATTGGAATGCACACCCTCAGCGCGAGCCCGCCGCGGTCCATTCCGGCTTGCGTTGCGGCGCCGTGGCGCGCCGTGCCGCCGCCAGGCGCATGGCAACACAGCGCATGGCCACGAGCAGCGTCACGAAGGTGGCAATCCAGAACACCAGCTGCATGCCCGCCGGGCGCGCTTCGTAGCCAGTGAGGATGTGCACGGCCTGGCCCACGATCGAGCCGTTGGTAAGCAGCCACGAGGTGTTCCACAGCTGGTTGCCCCACGCGGGCAGCAGGTTGGCCTGGATGAGAAAACCGGCCGCGGTCGAGGCCAGACCCGAGGCCAGCACCACCAGCATCCAGTTGGTGGCGCTGAAAAAATAGCGGATCGGAATGCGCAGCAAACCGAAATACAGCGCAAAACCCACGGCCACGCCGCAGGCCAGCCCGATCGGCACGCCGGTGATGAAGCCGAGCTGGTTGGCGCCGCCCGCCGCCATGCCGTACAAAAACAGCACGATTTCAGAGCCTTCGCGCAACACGGCCAGCGCCACCACGACCAGCAGGATCGTGATGGAGCTTGATCCGGCTTTCACCGAATCGGTCACCTGCTTCATCTGCTGCGCCATTTCCTTGCCGTGGCTGGCCATCCAGGTGACGTGCCAGCCGATCATCACCACGGCAGTGAGCAGCACGACGGCCTCGAACACTTCCTGCCCGACGCCACCGAGCGAGCCCTCGATGAAGCCCATGCACACGGCCACGATGATGGCACCCACCACGCCCAGCGCGATGCCGCCGCCGATGAACACTCCACGACGCGGCACGCCACGGGTGGCGGCGGCGACCACGGTGACGATCAGCGCCGCTTCAAGAACTTCGCGAAAAACCAGCAGTGCAATACCCAGCATGTCGTGTTACTCCACCACCAGCACGCCCTTGGTGGACTGGTGAAAATCATCAAAAAAATGGTACGTGCCCTTGTCCAGCGGCCCGATGAACACGGTGATCGTGCTGTTGGGCAGCACGATTTTTTCGCGGTTGAAATCGCTGCTTTCGAACTCGGACGGCGTCGGGTTGTGGTTGGTGACTTGCACCTTGATCTTGACGCCTGCCGGCACTTTCAGCGTCGCGGGCACGAACTGGTGGTTTTTCAGCTGCAACTGATACACCGGCATCGTCGCGGCACCGGCCGACGGTGCCCATGCGACCACACCCACGCACAACACGATCCACACCAACCAACGCATCAGAAAACTCCTGCAGCCACACATGTCCACCACTTGTTGATCGTGAATGCTAATCGTTAGCATTTGTTTCCGCAACGTTTGCCGACGCTACAGCATCAGCAACACGATCGGCGTCACGATCCCGGCCAGCAGCACCGCGCCAAAACGGCGACGATGGTGATGCATGTGTCGCCAGGCCATGTACAGGCCGGTGAGCGTCGACGTCATCAGTCCGAGCGCCACCAGCACGAAGAAAATCTTCAGCGGCCAGACACCGGCCGGCGCCGCCGGATGCCCCGATGGCCGGTGCGACGTCCCCGCGGGACGCTTGGGCCTGGCGGGTCGGGCCGGGGCAAGCGACTGCTTCTTGTGAATGTGCGCCAGCGTGACGATCCACGCCGGCGGCCTGTAGCTGCTGCCCCGCGTGGTCTCATGCAGGTTCACGCTTTGCAGGGCGCCGGTGAAGGCAAAAAACAGCAACATCGGTGCGATGAACACACCCAGATAGAGATGCGCCGTACGCAGCGGCTTGAGCAGACGAGGAGCGGCAAGCATGGATTCGAATCCGCACAAAAAGGCGCGCCATGCTTGCACAAATGACAATCATTCTCAATAAAGGCATGTCTGTCGACCTCACCTTGCGCCAACCGCACCCACCCTGCGTTCAAAAGTCCTTTTGCACGCCCAGATAGACGCCCCGCCGCGGCCCGAACTGCGGCGCGCCCACGCCTATCCCGGTGCCGTCGCGCAACTCGTAGACGCGATCCAGCGCGTTGATCACGGCCAGCCGGACATGCAGCTTGCCGGTGTGGCGGAAGGTGAAATCGTGCGACAGGCTCAAGTTGAGCTGAAAGTACGCCGGCATGGACGCACCGTTGGGCACCTGCCCGTCACGCCGCAAGCCGCTGCCGAACAGGTAGTTGGCGCCGATGCGGGTGGCGGCGTCGAAAGCGTAGCTGATGCCGCCGGAGGATGTCAGGCGCTGGTCGTGATCGAGAAAAATGGCATGCGTGGCGATGTAGGCGAGGTCCACCGGATCAAAGTTGTACTGGCTGGTGATGACGCGCTGCCCCATGGCCTTGGACAGCGCCGCGTTGAAGTAGGCCGACACCGGGCCGCGATCGTAATTGGCGGTGAACTCGACGCCGCGCACGCGCCCCTTGGCATAGTTGAACGTGGAATACACCAGCGCCGCGCCGAACTGGCCTTCGTCCTGCAAGCGATGCACGCGGCGGTAGTAGGCGTCCAGCCCGAGGGTCAGCGCAGTGCCGAATTTTTGCTGGATGCCGGCGTCGAAATAATCCGAGCGCTCGGCCAGCGGCGTGTTGTCGCCGGTGTTGGCGACCTGGTTGGTGGTGCCATCGAACTTTTGGATGTCCGTGGCAGTGATGGCCGCGGTCGCCGGCGGGGTGAAATAGCGCGCGTAACCGGCATGCACGGTGGTGTCGTCGTCGGGCTGATACACCAGCCCCAGGCGCGGACTGAGCTGGCTTTCGGTATGGCCGAACGCCTTGTACTCGTCGCCGCGCAGGCCGTAATTCATGGTCAGCGTGTCGGTGAGCGCCCATTCGTCCTGGATGTAGGCCGACCACGTGCGCGCGACGATTCGGTTGGTATCGACGATGTTGACGGGAATCATGCTGGTCTGCACGCCGCTGGCATCGGCGGGAAAAACCCGGGCGTTGTTGGTGTCGGGCGCAGCCTCGGAACTGCCGTAAATGCCGTAACGCAGGTCGTGATCTTCACCCAGCGGCGTGGAGAAATCGGCCTGCAATGTGCTGGCGCGGTTGCGACGGGTGATGGCGGCCGCCACGCCGTTGAACATCAAATCGCCGATTTCGTCGGGCATGAAATGGACACCGGAATAGCGCTGGCCGAGCGACACCTGGTAGTCGGTCGCGCCCATTGTGCCTTGCAGCGACAACACGCCGAAACGGGTCTGCTCGTTCTGCCGTTCGTTGAGCAACGCCGAGTCGAATTGCGTGCGTCCCATGTAGCTGAAACCCGGCGTCTGGCCCGGGTTGTCCGGAATGTCGAAGTGGTTGTCGGCCGTGCCGAACATGAAGCTCAGGCGGGTGTTGTCGTTGATCAGATACGCGACATCGCCGAACGCCTTCAGCTGATGGGTGTGATCGTGGACGGGCTTGCGGCTGGACGTGGGATTCTGCACGCCGACATCGTTTTCAAGGTAGTTGGCGGTCAAGAAATAGCTCCAGCGCCCCCGCCCGCCCCACCACGAAACATGCGGGTTGAGCGTGCCGAACGACCCGCCGGTGATGCCCACGCTGCCACCGTGGCCAAGATCGCGCCCGCTTTTGGTGGTGATGTCGACCACCCCGGCCGTGCGCAGCCCGTACTGGGCCGGCAGCGCGCCGTCGAGCAGTTTCACGCTTTGAATGGTGCGGGCATCGAGCGTCTGGCCGAAGCCCGCAATCGACTCGGGCACGATCACGCCATTGATGCGGTATTGCAGGTTGGCGTGGTCACCGCGCACGTGCAGGCCGCCGTACGAATCCTGCACCACGCCCGGGGCCTGCAGCAGCACCTGGTTGATCGGCGTGGCCGCGCCCAGCGGCAATCGCGCAATCGCCTCGTGGTCGATCACGTATTGGCTGGAACCGGTGTCCGGCGACAGCGCATTGCGCGCCTGGTCCAGGGCGGCGGTCACCGAGACGACACCCAGTTCCTGTACCTGGGGCGGGAGGTTGCGCGTACCCGTGGCCTGGTCGTCGGCATTGGCGGCTGGCGCGGTCGGCGTGGCGACCGTGTCCTTGGCGTGCGCGGCGGTCGCGGCCAGGGCGGCGACGAGGCTGAGGTCAAGCGTCGAAAATTTCATGTGGGAGTCCGGAGGCCGTGGAGGCGAGCCTCCGTCTATTATGTTATATCATAACCAAAAGTCGCCGGTCCAAGTGCGCGCTGGGCGTCATGCTGACGGCACAGCGCCGAACCGGGGCACCGCCGCATTCGGCTCCGCTTCACGCGCCACCCATAGACTTCCATGGACGAGACGGGCCGTCTTGTCCCGCTGGAGTGCGCATGTCCAGAT
>DASVGR010000024.1:0-13924 GCA_036379395.1 Rhodanobacteraceae bacterium
GGGGTGACTTCGACCAAATGCATGTAGCGCGGCGGATTGAAGAAATGCACGCCGCAGAAACGATGCTGCAGTTCCGCGGGCAGGGCGGCCGCCAGGGTGTTGATCGACAGGCCGGACGTGTTGGACGCGATGATCGCGTGCCCGGGCAGGTAGGCGCCCACCCTCTTGTACAGGTCGAGCTTCCAGTCCATGCGTTCGGCGATGGCTTCGATGACGAGGTCGCAGTCGCGCAGCGCGTCCATGTGCTCGTCGTAATTGGCCGGAATGATGGCCTTGGCCACGGCCGGTGTGCCCAGCGGCGCAGGCTTGAGTTTGGTCAGGCGCTTGATGGCGGCGGTCGCAATGCCGTTCTTCGGCCCTTCCTTGGCCGGCAGGTCGAACAACAGCGTTTCGACGCCGGCATTGGTCAGGTGCGCGGCAATCTGCGCGCCCATGACGCCGGCGCCGAGTACCGCTGCCTTGCGGATGAAAAGGGGTGAAGTCATGCCAGTCTCCGTCAAGAGAAAAAAGTGGGGTGGAGCGAAAACTCAGAGGGAACGCAGGCCTGCGGCCGCGAAGTGCACCAAATGCTGCGCGGCCTGCTCGACGTGCCGGTCGATGCTGGTGTCGGGGGCGCGCTGGATGATGCCGAAGTTGGCCATGGCGTAAGTGAGAGCGCCGGTGACGATGTCCAGGCGCCAGTACAACTCGGCCTTGTCCAACGCCGGCAGCCGCTTCGCGAACGCGGCGGCAAACTGCTTGAGCACGTCGCCGTAATGTTCGGACAGGAAACGGCGCAGCTGGTTGTCGTGCTCGGCATAGGCGCGTGCCAGCACGCGCACAAAGGCGCCACCGCCGTGGCTGTCCATGGACAGCTGCAAGGCCGGATGGATGTAGGCGCGCAGCACGTCTTCCAGCGTGGCGTCATCATGCAACGCCGCCAGGGCGGCAAGGCGGCGTGAGTTGAGGTCGTCCAGACGGCGCCGGAACACTTCCTCGATCAGCCGGTCCTTGGAACCGAAGTGGTAGTTGACCGCCGCCAGGTTGACCTTGGCGCGCGAAGTGACTTGTCGCAGCGAGGCACCGGTGAAGCCGTGCCTGGCGAACAGCTCCTCGGCCGCGTCGAGGATGCGTTGCTTGGTGGAGAACGGTGAATCGGTCATGGGCGCCGCCTTGCCGTCGAAGTCGTTCGTATCAAACGATCGTTTGAGCATAGGCTCTGACTGAAGCGCGGTCAAACGCGCGCGGCGCGGCCCTTGCACTTTGGCTAGAATCTGTCAGTATTTTGTGAGCTAAGCCCGTCATTTGGCGCTGGTTTGGCGTAAGGTCGGTGACGCATCAGGGGGATCGTCATCGACACGATGTTCATGGGTCGCGGAGGGTTGGAACACATGTGCGTCTGGCAGGGAACGCTGCCGGAGATCAGCGGTCGATTTCGGGCAACCGGAGAGGCCGCGAAGGGTTCACCCCGAGTCGTCGCATTTGTGCCAACTTCAAGTATTCATGCCATGAACACATCATCTTCCCCCGTTGGCCACATCTTTTGCCGGAGCTGATCCATGGCGCTGGAGCGCACTCTTTCCATTGTCAAACCCGATGCCGTCGCCAAGAACGTCATTGGTGAAATCTATTCCCGTTTCGAAAAGGGCGGCCTCAAGGTCGTCGCCGCGAAGATGAAGCATCTTTCGCAGGCCGAAGCCGAAGGCTTCTACGCCGTGCACAAGGAGCGTCCGTTCTTTGCCGCGCTGGTCAAGTTCATGATTTCGGGCCCGGTGATGATCCAGGTGCTCGAAGGCGAGAACGCCATCGCCAAGAACCGCGAGCTGATGGGTGCCACCAACCCGAAGGAAGCCGCTGCCGGCACCATCCGTGCCGATTTTGCCGATTCCATCGACGCCAATGCGGTGCATGGTTCGGATGCGCCGGAAACGGCCAAGAACGAAATCGCGTACTTCTTCAACGAGTCGGAGATCTGCCCGCGTTGACAAGCGGGCAGTGCAAGTCATGAACGAGGCCGTTGCCAAGACCAATCTGCTTGACCTGGACCGCCAGGCCATGCGCGACTTTTTCGCCAACCTGGGCGAAAAGCCGTATCGGGCCGACCAGGTGATGAAGTGGATCTATCACCGCCTCGAAAGTGACTTCGATGCCATGACCGACCTCGGCAAGACCTTGCGTGGCAAGCTTGCCGAGGTTTGTTACGTCGGGCCGCCGGCGACCGTGTTCGAAAAGGCCTCGACCGACGGCACGCACAAATGGCTGTTGGGCATGCAAAGCGGCAACGCCATCGAGACCGTCTACATTCCCGAGCCGACGCGTGGCACGCTGTGCGTGTCCTCGCAGGTCGGCTGCGCGCTCAACTGCCATTTCTGCTCGACCGGCGCGCAAGGCTTCAACCGCAACCTTTCCGCCGCCGAAATCATCGGCCAGGTGTGGGTGGCGGCCAAGTTTCTGGGCAACGTCACGCACCAGAACCGCCGCATCACCAACGTGGTGATGATGGGCATGGGCGAGCCACTGGCCAATTTCGACAACGTCGTCACCGCCATGAGCCTGATGCGCGACGACCTCGGCTTCGGCCTGGCCAGCAAGCGCGTGACGCTGTCCACCGCCGGCATGGTGCCGCAGATCGACAAGCTGTCCGAAGTGGCCGACGTGTCGCTGGCCGTGTCGCTGCATGCCGCCAACGACGAGTTGCGCACGTCCATCATGCCGATCAACAAGCGCTACCCCATCGCCGAACTGATGGGCGCCTGCAAGCGCTACGTGGCCAAGCGGCCGCGCGCCACGATCACGTTTGAATACACCTTGATGAAGGGCGTCAACGACCACCCCGAGCATGCGCGCGAGCTTATCCGCCTGATGCGCCAGGTGCCGTCCAAGGTGAACCTGATCCCGTTCAATCCGTTTCCGGGGACCCAGTTCGAACGCTCCACGCCGGAAGCGATCAGCGCTTTCCAGCGCATCCTGAACAACGCCGGGCTGGTGGCGCCTGTCCGGCGTACCCGCGGCGACGACATCGACGCGGCCTGTGGCCAGCTGAAGGGGCAGGTCATGGATCGTACGCGGCGCAGCGCCGAGCTGCGCAAACAACGTGAGGGGACGGGACATGCGGCAGCCTAGCCATTTGGCAGCGATATTGGCGTTGACTTGCACCATGGCGTTGGCCGGGTGCGCCACCGGCGGCGGTCCCGACGGCATGCATCGGGCCGATACGCCGTCCTCGCGCGAGGATGCGGCGCGCGTCCACACGGAGCTGGGCCAGGGGTATTTCAGGCAGGGCAACTACAAACTGGCCCTGACCAAGCTCAACATGGCCCTGGGCTTCGATCCGGACTATGCGCCGGCCCATACCGTGCTGGGCGCGCTGTACTCCCGCATCGGCAATCGCGCCAAGGCCGAGTACAACTATCGCCGCGCCGTCGAGATCAAGCCCAAGAGCGGCGATACCAACAACAATTTCGGCCAATTCCTGTGCAGTGAGGGCAAGGCCACCGAGGCCATGCCTTACTTCAGCAAAGCGCTGGCCGACCCGTTCTACAAGACACCCGCCGTGGCATTGACCAATGCCGGTGTCTGCGAAATGAGCGTCAACGAAAACCAGCAGGCCGAGACGTATTTCAACAAGGCCCTGAAGATCAATCCCACCTATGCGGACGCGCTCTATCACATGGCCCTGGCCATGTACCGGCAGGGCGACGCGTTCCATGCCAGCGCTTTCATGCAGCGTTACCACGATCTGGGTCATCCCGACGCGGCGGCATTGAAACTGGGGTATGACATCGCGAAACGACTGGGCGACGCGGAGGGCGCCCAGGCCTATGCACGCCAATTGCGCAGCAAGTTCCCGGATTCGGAGCAGGCGCAGGCACTGAATACACCGACCACTCCATGATTGATTTGAAGTCGCCAACCGATTCCGATCCGGCCAACACCGACCATCCCGCTATCCGCGTCGAGGCGGATGGATTGCCTGCCGGCACGCAGCCGGCTGCCGATCAGACATCATTGCGCGAAGAACTCGGCGAAAAGCTGCGCACGGCCCGCGAAGCCGGCGGTTGGGACATTGCCGAGTGCGCGCATGATTTGCGCCTGCCGATCCGCGTATTGAAAAAGCTTGAGGCGGGCGACCACGGCGGTATTTCCGAAGGCGTCTACCTGCGCAATTACGTCCTGTCCTACGGCCGCCGGGTGGGCGCATCCGAGGCGGAACTGCGCGATCTCATCGACCGCTTGGCGCCGGCCGAGCGCAAGCCGGAGCTGGTCTCGACCGGCAACATTCCGCACTCGCATTACCTGTTGCAGCGCTACACCGCCCTGGTCGCCGCCGCCGTGTTGACGGCACTGGTCGTCGTGCCGCTGGTCTGGCTGAGCTTCAAGGGCGGACTGGATCGCGAACTGGCGCAACTGGAGCCACTCGATTCCGCCGCCGTGACCAGCCAGCACATTGCCGCTTCGGGCACGCCGGCCAGCCTTGGCGTTGTCACGCAATCGACGGCGACTTCGACCGAAAAACCCTTGATGGCATCGATGGCGCCGTTTTCAGCTTTGGACAGCGTCGACAACCCGCCGCCGGCTCCCGTCAAGCCAGTGACGCCCCCCGCGCCTCCGGCCGCCGATCCGGATGAGCACACGCTCAGCATCACGCTGGACAAGCCCAGCTGGGTGGAGATCATCACGGCCGATGGCGATCGCCTCGAATACAGCCTGTTGCCGGCCGGCGCGCACAAGGTGTACCAGAGCAAGCAGCCTCTGCAGGTAAGCATCGGCGACACGCTCGGAGCGCAAGTCGAGCTGGATGGCCACAGCGTGGATCTGGCCACTTATCAGCACGCCAACGTTGCGCATTTCCGTGTGGCGATCGAGAACGACAAGGCCGCCGTTCAGGCCATGTGACCGCTTTTGGCAGCCAGCGGCACGTCGCCATGGCTGCCCGGGTCGGTTATGCTTGCACGCTCGCGTTTTGACGGTGGCGTGCCACTGGATATCCATTCTCACGTCGCGGCGCACCGGTGGTGCCGCGACGTTGTCGATTCAACTACGGTGATGTTTGCATGGGATACGACGACTACGAACAAAGTGAGCGCGTGCAGGAGTGGCTGCGTCACAACGGCGCGGCCATTGCCGTGGGCATCGTCATCGGCCTGGCGCTCATTTTCGGCTATCGGCAGTGGAACAAGCACAAGGCCAGCGAAAACATCGACGCAGCCGTGCAATATCAGTTGGTCCAGACGGCCATCGCGGACGGCAAGACCAACGAAGCCAAGACGTTGACCGACAGCCTGGTCAAGAATCATGCCGGCAGCACATATGCCGTGTTTGCGATGAGCCTGCGCGCACGTCAGGACGTGGATGCCGGCAAGGCGGGAGATGCCATTGCCGCTCTGCAATGGGCCGTCCAGCATGCACCGAAGGGGCCACTGCAGGATTTGACGCGCTTGCGCCTGGCGCGCGTCCAGCTGGTCGCCAACAAGGCCAATGATGCGCTGAATACGCTCAAGGCGATGCCGGCGAAGGCCTATCTTGGCCTGGCCACGGAACTGCGCGGTGACGCCCAGGTCAAACTGGGGCACGTCGAAGCGGCACGCAAGGCGTATCAATCGTCCCTGGCAGACTTTGACGCCAATTCCCCGCAACGGCGCATTGTCCAGATGAAGATTGACAATCTTGCACCGGCAGCGGTGGTCAAAAACACCGCACCGGCCACGGCCGCGTCGATCCACGCCAAACAGGATGCCTGATGAAACGTATCGCACTCGTCGCCATTGCCGCCTTGCTGGTCCTGGCTGGCTGCAGCAAAAAGAGCAACATCAAACCGCCGCACGAGCTGGTCAAGTTCACACCCACGACGACAGTGACCCAGCTGTGGAAATCGCGCGTGGGCGGCGGGGCGCTGGACAGCGGTGTGCGTCTGCGTCCGACGTATTCCGATGGTGCCGTTTATGCGGCCAGCCCGGATGGTACCGTGCAGGCGTTTGACGCCAAGACCGGCAAAACGCTGTGGATGCACCATTCGCGCACGCACGGCTGGTTCGGCTGGGGCGACGCGCACCGCAAGGATGCGTTTTACGCCGGTGGTCCTGCCGTGGCGCATGGTTTGTTCGCTGTCGGCACGCTGGACGGGCACGTGTATGCCCTGGATGCCAAGACCGGCAAGCCATTGTGGCGTTCGACCGTGTCGGCAGGCGTCATTTCCAAGCCGGCCATCGTCGGCGAGCGCGTCGTGGTGCGCACCAACGACGGCAAGGTGTTTTGCCTGGATGCCAAGACCGGCAAGCAGGAATGGGTGTACGACCAGGGCGTGGTGCCACTTTTGAGCCTGCGCGGCAACGGCTCCTTGCTGGTCGCCAAGGGCGTGGTTTTCTTCGGCAGCGACAGCGGCCAGCTGGTGGCGTTGCGCCTGGACAACGGCGACAAGCTGTGGAACATTCCGCTGGCCTCGGGTGAAGGGCGTACCGACATCGATCGCCTCGATGACGCCGACGGTTCGGTTTTGTTGCAGGGCAACGTCCTGTACGCGGCGGCCTATCACGGCCGCATCACGGCCATCAACGGTCCGACCGCGCAGCCGTTGTGGAAGCACGATTTCTCGACCTACGTTTCGATGGCCATCAGCGGCAACACGCTGGTGGCCGTGGACGACGCGTCCGACGTATGGGCGTTCGACACCAGCTCGGGCAGCGACATGTGGAAGCAGGACAAGCTTTCCTGGCGCTGGCTTTCCGGCCCGGCCATCCAGGGCGATTACGTCGTCGTCGGCGATCTCCAGGGCTATCTGCACTGGATGCAGCTGGGCGACGGCAAGTTTGCCGCGCGCACGCGCCTGTCGCATGACGCCATCCGCGCACAGCCGCTGGTTGTCGGTGACGTCGCCTACGTCGAAGACGTGGCCGGCCACATTGCCGCCTACCGCATCGGCGCCGGCGCCCACTAAAACGGAATCGTGATTGACCATGCTGCCCGTCGTCGCCCTGGTCGGCCGACCCAATGTCGGCAAATCGACCCTCTTCAATGTATTGACGCGCAGCCGTGACGCCCTGGTCATCGATTTGCCGGGCGTCACCCGCGACCGCCATTACGGCGTTTGCCATCTCGACGAACGCGCCTTCATGGTTGTCGATACCGGCGGCCTGGCCGATGACGAAGTCGGCCTTGATGCACTGACGGCCCAGCAGGTCCGGCTGGCCATCGAAGAAGCCGATGTCGTCGTGCTGCTGGTCGACGCCCGCGCCGGACTGATGCCGCGCGATGCCGACATCATCAAGGACCTGCGCCGTACCGGCAAACCGGTCCTTTTGGCCGTCAACAAAACCGACGGTCTGGACGAAACCGTGGCCCTGGCCGATTTCGCCGCCACGGGTTTTGCCGGCGCATTGCCGTTGTCGGCCGCGCACAATCGCGGCACGCAGGCACTGGTGGACGCCTTGCTGCCGTTGCTGCCGGATGACGCGGATGTCGCGGTCGACGAATCCGTCGATCTGGGCGTTCGCGTGGCCATCGTCGGGCGGCCCAACGCCGGCAAGTCCACGTTGATCAACCGCCTGCTGGGCGAAGACCGCCTGGTGGTTTCCGATGTGGCAGGCACCACGCGCGACCCGATCCACGTGCCGCTGGAGCGTGATGGCCACCGTTACACGCTGATCGACACGGCCGGTGTGCGCCGTCGTGCGCGCGTCGACGGCGCCGTGGAAAAGATCAGCGTCATCAAGACCATGCAATCCATGGCTGCGGCCCAGGTGGCCGTGGTGATGATCGACGCACGCGAAAACCTGGCCGAGCAGGATCTCACCCTCATCGGCCACGCGCTCAAGGAGGGCAGGGCGCTGGTGATCGCGGTCAACAAGTGGGACGACATGTCCGCGTACGATCGCGAGCAATGCCAGAAGGCGCTCGATCGGCGCCTGGATTTCGTGCCCTGGGCCAAGCGCGTGTTCATTTCGGCACTGCACGGCTCGGGCTTGCGCGAATTGATGCACGCCATCGTGCGCGCGCACGCCTCGGCCACGTGCGACATGACGTCTTCGCAACTCACGCGCACGCTGGAGCAGGCCTACGCAAGTTACCAGCCGCCGCTGGTGCGCGGGCACACCCCGAAGCTGCGCTACGCGCACCCGGGTGGCCACAATCCGCCAACCATCGTCATCCACGGCAGCCGCACCAAGCACATCGCGCCGGCTTACCGTCGTTACCTGGAAAACGTCTACCGCAAGCGCTACCGATTGGAAGGCACGCCGGTGCGCATCGAGTTTCGCGACAGCGACAACCCGTTTGCCGGGCGCAAGAACGAGCTGACCGAAAGCCAGAAGCGCAAGCGCCAGCGCATGCTCAAGCATGTGAAAAAACGCCGCTGACGGATATCACGCGATGGCCCTCCCATCGCGCTAGGATGGGGCCATGAAGACACCCATCGATGTTCCCACCCTGATTGCCGATACCCGCCAACGCATCGCCGAAATGACGCCGGCCGCGGCGCTGGCGCGGCAGTCCGAAGGTGCAACGCTGATCGACGTGCGCGACGATCACGAACGGGCAACCGGCATGCCGACCGGCGCGGCAGGCGTCTCGCGCGGTTTTCTGGAATTGCGCATCGCCAAGCTGGTGCCCGATGCCGAGCACGAAGTATTGGTCATGTGCGGCAGTGGCATGCGCTCGTTGCTGGCCGCCGACACCTTGCGGCGCATGGGTTACACGCACGTGGCATCCGTTGCCGGCGGGTTTGCGCGCTGGAAGGCGGAAGGCCTGCCGGTCGACGCCACCGAGTGACAACGCCGCAGGACCGTTGCACCCCATTTTTGCCACAGCGCCATTTGTGCCTGGCGACACAAAACCCGATAATGCGCGTCTCCCATCGCTTGGCAAACCATGAGCGCACGCATCCTCGACGGCAAACGCATTTCGCAGGAACTGCTGGAGAGGGTTGGCCAGCGCGTCAGCGAGCGCGTTGCCGCGGGCTTGCCGCCGCCGGGCCTGGCCGTGGTTCTGGTCGGCGATGACCCGGCTTCGGCCGTCTACGTGCGCAACAAGCGTCGCGCCTGCGCCACGGCCGGCGTGCATGCCTTCGATTACGACTTGCCGGCCAGCAGCACGCAAGCCGAGCTGCTGGCCTTGATCGACAAGCTCAATGCCGATCCGGCCGTCAACGGCATCCTGGTGCAATCGCCGCTGCCGCCGCAGCTGGATGAAGATGCCTTGGTCGACCGCATCCACCCCGGCAAGGACGTCGACGGTTTTCATGCCACCAACATGGGGTTGCTGGCACAACGCCGCTTCGGCCTGCGTCCATGCACGCCGAAAGGCGTGATGACGTTGCTGGGCCATACCGATCGTCCGGTGCGCGGCCGCCACGCCGTCATTGTCGGCGTGTCCAACCACGTGGGCCGGCCGCTGGCGCTGGAATTGCTGATCGCCGGCGCCACGGTCACCTGCTGCCACAAATTCACCCGTGACCTGGCCGATCACGTCGGCCGTGCCGACATCGTGATCGTCGCCGTCGGCAAACCGGGGCTGGTGAAGGGCGAGTGGATCAAACCCGGTGCCGTCGTCATCGACGTCGGCATCAACCGCCTGCCGGATGGCCGTCTGGTCGGCGACGTGGAATTCGAACCGGCGGCCGAGCGTGCTTCGTGGATCACGCCGGTACCCGGTGGCGTGGGCCCGATGACGGTCGCCACGCTGATCGAAAACACGCTGGAAGCAGCCGAAGAACGCCAGGCGCGCCCGGTTCCCTGATCGGCTTTTCTCCGGCCATCAACTGGTCGGGGCAGGGCGCACGTTCTATAATTGACCAATTTACTTGCGGGACTTTTGCCATGCGCATTCTTGCCGAGGCTTTGACATACGACGACGTTTACCTTGTCCCCGCCTACTCCCGCGTCCTGCCGCACGAAGTGCAGTTGCAGACACGGTTGACGCGCAACCTCAAGCTCAACATCCCCATCATTTCCGCCGCCATGGACACGGTGACCGAAGCGCGTCTGGCCATCACCATGGCCCAGTGCGGCGGCCTCGGCGTCATCCACAAGAACATGACCGCCGCCGAGCAGGCCGCGCAAGTGCGCCAGGTGAAGAAGTTCGAGGCCGGGGTCATCCGCAACCCGTTCACCGTCGGCCCGGACACGCCCATTCGCGAAGTGCTGGACATTACCCACGCGCACAACATTTCCGGCGTGCCGGTGGTGGATGGCGAACAGCTGGTCGGCATCGTCACTTCGCGCGACATGCGTTTTGAAAAGAAGCTGGACGATCCGGTGCGCCACATCATGACGCGCAAGGACAAGCTGGTCACTGTGCGCGAAGGTGCCAATGCCGACGAAATCCTCGGCCTGCTGCATCGCCATCGCATCGAGAAGGTGCTGGTCGTCAACGACGCGTTCCAGCTGCGCGGCTTGATCACCGTCAAGGACATCCAGAAGTCCAGGGACAACCCGCATGCCGCCAAGGATGCGCACGAGCATCTGCTGGTCGGCGCCGCCGTCGGTGTGGCCGGCGGTACCGAAGAGCGCGTCGAAGCGCTGGTCGAGGCCGGCGTGGACGTGCTCATCGTCGACACGGCCCACGGTCATTCGCAGGGCGTGCTCGATCGCGTTTCCTGGGTCAAGAAGCATTACCCGAAGCTTGAAGTCATCGCCGGCAACATCGTCACTGGCGACGCCGCGCTGGCATTGCGCGATGCCGGCGCCGACGCGGTCAAGGTGGGTGTCGGTCCCGGTTCGATCTGCACCACGCGCGTGGTCGCCGGTGTCGGCGTGCCGCAAATCACGGCGGTCGACATGGTCGTGTCCGCGCTCAAGGAAGATATTCCTGTCATCGCCGACGGCGGCATCCGCTATTCCGGAGACATGGCCAAGGCCATCGTGGCCGGCGCCTCGGTCGTCATGCTCGGCTCGATGCTGGCCGGCACCGAAGAATCGCCGGGAGAAGTGGAACTGTTCCAGGGCCGTTCGTTCAAGAGCTACCGCGGCATGGGCTCGCTGGCGGCCATGCAGAAGGGCTCCAAGGACCGCTATTTCCAGGACAACACCGAAACCGACAAGCTGGTGCCCGAAGGCATCGAAGGCCGCGTGCCGTATCGCGGTCCGCTGCGTTCCATCGTGCACCAGATGCTGGGCGGTTTGCGCGCGTCCATGGGCTATTGCGGCTGCGCCGACATCGAGGCCATGCGCCACGAACCGCAGTTCGTGCGCGTCACCGGCGCCGGCCTGCGCGAAGCGCATCCGCACGATGTGCAAATCATCAAGGAAGCGCCGAATTACCGGATCGATTGACCCTTGCCGGACCCGCTTTCGGGTCTTTGCCTTCGCCTGAGCCGAAACGCCATGTCCGCCTCGATTCAAACCGACAAGATCCTCATCCTCGATTTCGGTGCGCAGTACACGCAGCTGATCGCCCGCCGCATCCGCGAACTGGGCGTGTATTGCGAGATCTGGGCCTGGGACCACAATCCGGCCGACATCGCCGCGTTTGGCGCCAAGGGCCTAATCCTGTCCGGCGGCCCTGAATCGACCACGCTGGCCGGTGCGCCCAAGGCGCCGCAAGAGGTGTTCGATTCAGGCTTGCCGATCCTCGGCATCTGCTACGGCATGCAGACATTGGCCGCGCAATTGGGCGGCCATACCGCTTCGGCGGCGGCCAACGAATATGGCGCGGCCGAGGTCGATGTTGTCGGCCAAAGTGCGTTGTTCGAAGGCCTCAATGACCATCCCGGCGCGGCGCCTAAACTGGATGTGTGGATGAGCCATGGCGACCACGTCGATGCCGTGCCGCCAGGCTTTGAAATCACCGCTTCCACCAAGCGCGTGCCGGTCGCGGCCATGGCCAACGAAGCCAAACGTTGGTACGGCGTGCAGTTTCATCCGGAAGTGACGCACACGTTGCAGGGCAGGGCGTTGCTGGATCGCTTCGTCACCGGCATCTGCGGTTGCGCCAAGTTGTGGACGGCGGCCAACATCATCGACGACCAGCTCTCGCGCATCCGTGCCGCGGTCGGTGACGACCACGTGTTGTTGGGCCTGTCCGGCGGCGTGGATTCCTCGGTTGTCGCGGCGCTGCTGCAGCGCGCCATCGGCGAGCGGCTGACCTGCGTGTTTGTTGACACCGGCCTGCTGCGCTATCAGGAAGGCGACCAGGTGATGGCCACCATGGCGCAGAACATGGGCGTCAAGGTCATTCGCGTCAACGCCGGCGAGCGTTATTTTGCGGCGTTGGCGGGCGTCACCGATCCTGAAGCCAAGCGCAAGATCATCGGCCGCCTGTTTGTCGAGATTTTCGACGAAGAATCCGAAAAACTCATTGCCCAAGGCGGCCACGTCAAATGGCTGGCTCAGGGCACGATCTACCCCGATGTCATCGAATCGGCCGGCAGCAAGACCGGCAAGGCGCACGTCATCAAGAGCCACCACAACGTCGGCGGCCTGCCCGAGCACATGAAGCTCCAGCTGATCGAGCCGCTGCGCGAGCTGTTCAAGGACGAGGTGCGTCGCATCGGCATGGAGCTGGGCCTGCCGCGCGAGATGGTCTATCGCCATCCGTTTCCGGGGCCGGGTTTGGGCGTGCGCATTCTGGGCGAGGTGAAAGCCGAATACGCAGACCTGCTTGCACGCGCGGACGCCATTTTCATCGAAGAATTGCGCAAGGCTGATTTGTACGACACCGTCAGCCAGGCCTTTGCCGTGTTTCTGCCGGTCAAGTCCGTTGGTGTAGTGGGGGACGCACGTGCCTACGAGTGGGTCATCGCATTGCGTGCGGTGGAGACGGTCGACTTCATGACGGCGCGCTGGGCACATTTGCCTTACGAGTTCATGGGCAAGGTATCCAACCGCATAATCAACGAGTTGCGCAACATTTCTCGTGTTGTTTACGATATAAGTGGCAAGCCGCCGGCCACCATCGAGTGGGAGTGAACCTGCCGACTCGTTCGCAAAGAGGGCTCTCATGCCGACCGCAACCAACGCCTTCAGCGTACGCGATGAAACCTTCATGCAGCGTGCACTGGTACTGGCGCGACACGCGCAGGATGCCGAAAACGAAGTGCCTGTCGGCGCGGTCCTGACGCATGACAATGCCATCCTGGGCGAAGGCTGGAACCGCAACATCATCCTTGCCGATCCCACGGCGCACGCCGAAATCGTGGCCCTGCGCGCGGCCTGCAAAACCATCGGCAATCACCGCTTGCCGGCAGGCGCCACGTTGTACGTCACGCTGGAGCCATGCGCCATGTGCGCCATGGCGCTGGTGCATGCCCGCGTCACCCGCGTGGTCTACGCCGCCAGCGACCCGCGCACCGGCGCGGCCGGCAGTGCCTTCGACACCCTCGTGTCGGATCGCCACAACCATCGCGTGGTCGTGCAGGGCGGTTTGCTGGCAGAAGAATCGGCGCAAATGCTGCGGGCGTTCTTTCGCCAGCGGCGTTGAAGTCTGAACGAACGACCTCGACGCATTTGCCCCGACCAAGCACGAGGCAATAGGGTGAAGCGCGCGCGCACCAAACAGTGTTCGTGCCATTTCACCTCAAGAGGATCATCCAAATGATGACCATGCCTTGCAAAAAGATCTCGACCGCGGCTCTGTTTCTTGGCGTCAGCCTGCTGGCCTCGACCGCCTTTGCCCAGACGCCGCACCCGACGACACAGCCACAGGCAACTTCCGGGCAGCAGGCCGCCGTCGCCGCGCCCACGGACACTGAGCTCAAGAACTTCGCACATGCGGCCGAAGGCATTGCCGGCATCAAGCAGACCGCGCAAAAGCAGCTGATGACCGCCAAGGACTCGAGCGCGCGCACCAAGCTGGAGCAGGCGGCGCAGCAGAAGATGAAGGCGACGATCGTCAGCAACCATCTTTCCGTGCAGCGCTACATCCAGATCGCCAAGGTGGTGCAGACCAACCAGACCGTCCGCGCCAAGGTGCTCAAGATGATCCAGCCGGCACCGTCGCATTCCTGAAATCCCGA
>DASVGR010000025.1:0-31384 GCA_036379395.1 Rhodanobacteraceae bacterium
TCGCGCCGCACCACGCCCATGATCTTGCTGCTCATGCCGCTTCCTCCACGCGTGCCGCATGGGCTGCTTCGGCACCCACCTTGGCGATGAAAATCGATTGCAGGGATGGCTCAACGACCTGAAAACGACTCAGGCCGGCGCCACTGGCCACCAGCGCGGCCAACAACTTGCCGGGGTCCGCATCCGGCGCCAATTGCAGCTCGGCGCTGGCGCCAAAATCATCCACGCTGGCCACCAGGCTGCGATCGGCCAGCACGTTGTTGGCCAGCTCGCGCGAGGCGGAAAAATCCACCGCAATATGCCGTTGCCCGGATTCGGCCTTGACCTGCGCCAGCGGGCCATCAACCACCTTGTGCCCCTGGGCCATGATGACGATGCGGTCGCACATGCGCTCGGCCTGCTCCATCACATGCGTCGAGAAAATGATGGTATGGCCCTTGGCCGCCAAGTCCACGACGGTGTCCTTCATCACCTGCGCGTTGACCGGGTCCAAGCCGGAAAACGGCTCGTCGAGAATGATCAATTCGGGGTCGTGCAACAGCGCGCCGGCAAACTGCACCTTTTGCTGCATGCCCTTGGACAGATCCTCGACCTTCTTGTCAGCCCAGGCCGCCACGCCCAGGCGCTCCAGCCAGGCCGTGCCACGGTGACGCCCCTCGGAGCGCGACAAGCCACGTGTCTGCGCCAGAAAAATCAGGTGATCAAGCACCTTCATTTTCTTGTACAAGCCACGCTCTTCCGGCAGATAGCCGACGCGCTCGGACAAATGCCGGCCATGCTTGCCGGTGCCGAACAATTCCAGCTCACCGGCATCGGGCATCAGGATGCCCATCACCAGACGGATCAACGTGGATTTGCCGGCGCCGTTCGGCCCCAACAGGCCGAAAATGCCGCCCTGCGGCACCGTGATCGACACGTCGTCGACCGCCTTGTGTCCCGAAAACCCCTTGGTGACGTGCGCCAGACGCACGCTTGCTGTTGCCATGACCTTCCCCACCGTCCGCGCTTTTGCGCCAATGGCCAAAGGCTAGCATCGGCCAATGCGCGCGCCAATGGACAACTGTCATGCCTTGCGCGCCGGCCTTGCCCAACCAATGGCACGGCCGGTCATGGCGCGTTGCCGCCACGCCCGAACGTGGGCAACTGCCAATGCCATCGCAACGACAGCAGACGCAACCCGCAGCAGGCGACGATCGGCAGCCACATGCTCCAAAGGTCGCTCCAGCCCAGCGTGTCACCCAGCACAGCCAGCCCGGCGCCAACGAATGCGGCCGAAGCGTAGATTTCCTTTTGCATGATGACCGGCACGCGCGCCAGCAGCACGTCGCGCGCCACGCCGCCACCAATCGCCGTCAGCACGCCGACGAACACGGCCACTTCGGCATTCATGCCCAGCAACAACGCCTTGTGCGCCCCGTACACGGCAAACAGCCCCAGCCCCAGCGCATCAAACAGGCGTACCGGATACGTCAGCCGTTCGACCTGCCGATACGCGCCGATGGTCAGCAGCGCGGCCACCACCGACACCAGCGCATAACGCCAATCGGCCAGGCCGGCCGGCGGGAGGGCGCCGATGCACACGTCACGCGCGATGCCACCGCCACACGCCGTGATGAACGCCACCGCCAGCACGCCGAACCAATCGAAACGCTGGCGTCGCGCGGCCAGGGCGCCGGAAATGGCAAACGCGAAGGTGCCGGCCAGGTCGATGGCGTCAAACAGCCAATGCTCGCTCATGCGCTTGCCAATCCTTTTCCACGGTTGCCGTCATTTTCTCATGCGGTACCCGTCGTGCGTGGGATACCGGCGGCATGACCTGCGCGTCAATGCGAAAACGCGCTGCGGTACTTGGCCACCGTGTCGGTCTGCACCGTGTCGTACGGCGTGTCGGTCAGCGGCCGGTTGCGCCAGGCATGGCGGATGTAGGTCACCACCAGTGCCACCTCGCGGTCGTTCAGTTTTTCGATGAACGGCGGCATCGAATACGGCCGCGGATAGGCCTTCGTGGCCGGCGCAAACCCGCCCAGCAGCACCTTGCGGATGGCATTGACCGGCTCGGCGGCAAGAATCGAGCTGTTGCCGGCCAATGGCGGATAGACGTCCAAATGGCCCTTGCCATCCTTGCCATGGCAGGCCGCGCAATACTTCACGTACACCGCGTGCCCTTGCACCACGGCGCGATTCAGGAACATTTCGCGCTGAAACCGCACCGGCGGCGGCAAGAACTTTTCCACATGTCGTGGTGTGGGTCTGGACGGACGTTCCAGCAGATACGTGGCAATGGCCTCGACGTCGGCTTTGTCGAGATATTGCAGGCTGCGGCTCACCACCTCGGCCATCGGCCCATAGGCGATGCCGCGCGCCGCGTGTCCGGTGGAAAGAAAATCGACGATGTCGCGCCGCGACCAATCGGCCAGGCCGTTGCCTTTTGCCGTGCCCAGATCCGGCGCATACCAGTTCTGCTCGGGAATCATGGCGCCGGCAAGATTCCGGTCGTCATCGGTCGCACCCAGCCAGTTGCGCGGCGAGTGGCAGGCGCTGCAATGCCCCAGGCCCTTGACCAGATACGCGCCGCGATTGAACGCCGCCGACTTGCCCGGCTGGTCCGTGTACGTGCCGGCCTTGAAATAAAACAGCCGCCAGACCGCCATCAGCGAACGCATGCTGTACGGAAACTTGAGTTGCGGCGAGCGATTCTTGCGCGTGACCGGCTTGACGGTTTTCAGCCATGCGTAAATGGCGTCCACATCCTGGCGCGTCAGATGCGTGAACGAGGTGAACGGAAACGCCGGATACAAATAGCGGCCGTCGCGCCCGATGCCGTCGTGCATCGCTTTCCAGAAATCCGCTTCACTCCACGCGCCGATGCCGGTCGCCTTGTCGCTGGTGAGGTTGGGCGTGTAAAGCGTGCCGAACGGTGTCGGGATGGCGCGCCCGCCGGACAGCGGCTCGCCGCCGACCGCGGTGTGGCAGGACACGCAATCGCCGGCGCGGGCCAGATACGCGCCACGCGCAACCTGTGCCGCATCGTCGGTGGTCGCCGCACTGCCGGTCGCCGGCGACATTGCCCACGCCACGCCGGCAACGCCGACCGCCAACGTCAGACAACCGGCCGCCATCCAGCGGGTCTTGCGCATTGCAGACAAAAGCCGTCCCGTCATGGCGAAACGCCTCCGCACGTGAGCGGCAACGGCACGCTGGCCGGTGCGGCCGGGGTCAAATCCGCCGGTGCCGGGCGCGTCGACAACCAGCTGGCCACCGCCGTGATTTGTGCCGGTGTCAGGCGCGAGGCCACCTTGCCCATGCAATCAGGCGCCATCGCATGACGCGTGCCGCCACGCCACGCGCCAAGCTGGTTGCTGATGTAATCGCGCGGCAGGCCGACCAGCGGCGGGATGGCCGGCTCGCGTCCCGTCAGGCGCTTGCCGTGGCAGGCCTGGCATGCCGGCACATGTCGCGCCGCATCGCCCTGCTCGACCAGTTGCCGGCCTTGCGCCAGCACCGAAGCGGGCGTGTCAGCCGGCTTCGGCACGGGCCAGACCGGATGCTGGGCGGCAAAATAATCGGCAATCTCGTGCAAATAGGCGTCCGGCAAACCGGTCGCCATGTGCCGCATCAGCGGGTAATGCCGGCGCCCGTCGCGAAAATTGAGCAGCTGGTTGTACAGGTATCGCGCCGGTTTGCCCGCCAGGCGCGGGTTGAAGCCGTTGTCGCCGCCTTCACCATGCACGCCGTGGCAACTGGTGCAGGCCTTGATGCGTTGTTGCAACGTGTCGGGAACGTGTCCCGGCGTGGTTGGCGCTTGCCGGGCCATGGCCATCGGCCCCGCCAGCAGCAAGGCCGCGCACAGCGCCCACGCCCACGCCCAAAGCCATCGCCTGCTCGCCCGCCCCATCGCCACTTTCTCGACCTGCACCATGCCACCCTCAAGCCGCCTGCGGCATAGTGTAGCGCCCGTGGCACGAGTACCATGAAACGACTCGCGCGGCACGTCGCCGCAACAGGAGTTCCCATGCACGCGCGCCAGACTTGCGTTGCCGTTGCCGGTGTCATCGCCCTGCTTTGCACGCCTTGCCTGCACGCGCAGGAGACGCCCGTCGCGCCCACTCCCGCGCAACCGTGGTACGCCTCGGTCAACACGCTCGACCAGGCCATGGCCGACGGCAAGCTCAGTTCCGTGCAGCTGACGCGCGACTTTTTGCGCCGCATCGTCAAGCTTGACCAGAACGGGCCGACCGTCAACGCCGTCATCACGCTCAACCCGGACGCGCTGGAAATCGCGCGCAACGCCGACGCCGCGCGCGCCAAGGGTGGCCACACGCCGCTGCTGGGCATTCCAATCATGATCAAGGCCAACATCGACACCCATGACGGCATGCCGACCACCGCCGGTTCGCTGGCCATGCTGGGTGCGCCGGCGCCGCGCGACGCCACCGTGGCGGCCAAATTGCGCCAGGCCGGCGCGGTCATTCTGGGCAAGGCCAATCTCAGCGAATGGGCCAACTTTCGCTCGTCGCGCGCCAGCAGCGGCTGGAGCGGTCGCGGCGGGCTGACACGCAATCCCTACGTGCTCGACCGCAGCGCCTGCGGTTCCAGTTCCGGCTCGGCAGCCGCCGTCGCGGCCGGCTTCACGACCGTGGCCATCGGCACCGAAACCAACGGTTCGATCATCTGCCCGGCCGCCGCCAACGACGATGTCGGCATCAAGCCCACGGTCGGCCTGGTCAGCCGCGCCGGCATCATCCCCATCAGCCACAGCCAGGACACGGCCGGGCCGATCGCGCGCAACGTCACCGACGCGGCCATCGTGCTCAGCGCCATCGCCGGCACCGATCCGCGCGACCCGGCCACGGCCGACGCCCACCTGCACGCCACCGACTACACGCAATACCTCGACGCCACCGCGCTCAAGGGCAAGCGCATCGGCGTGGTGCGCGCACTGGCCGGCAGCAATCCCGACGTGACCGCCGCGCTCGACCAGACCATCGCCACGCTGCGCGCCAAGGGCGCCATCGTGATCGACCCGGTGACGCTGCCGCATCTGGGTGATTACGACACCGCCGAAATGACCGTGCTGCTGTACGAATTCAAGCACGACATCAACGCCTACCTGGCCACGCGCACCGGTCTTGCCGTGCACTCGCTGGCCGACCTGATTGCCTGGAACAAGGCCCACGCCAAACAGGAAATGCCGTGGTTCGGGCAGGATCTTTTCATCAAGGCGCAGGCCGAAGGCCCGCTGACCGACAAGGCCTATCTGGACGCCTTGGCCAAGGCCAAGCACGATTCCGGCCCGCTCGGCATCGACGCGGCGCTGGATGCCTATCACCTGGATGCCCTGCTCGCGCCGACGCAAGGCCCGACGTGGACGATCGACCTCGTCAACGGCGATCACGAGGGCGCCGAAGCCTATGGCCCGGCCGCCGTGGCCGGCTATCCGTCCATCACCGTGCCGGCCGGCTTCGTGCATGGCCTGCCCATCGGCATGCTGTTCTTTGGCCGCGCCTGGAGCGAGCCGACTTTGATCGGCATCGCCTACGCCTACGAGCAAGCCACGCACGCGCGGCGCAATCCGGCGTTTTTGCCCAGCCTGTCGCAGCCGGGTAGCGATTCAACGCCTTAGCGCGTCTGGTGTCGACGTTGCCGCATTGCGCGCAGCAACATGCGCCCGCATCAAGCGCGCAACCAGTTCATACAGGCCCATGCCGACCAACATCGCCGGGACAAACCACAAGGCTTCGCGCGAACCGATGCCCAGCCCCGACACCGCCGGCCCCGGGCAATACCCGGCGATCCCCCAGCCCACGCCAAACAAACCGGCCCCCACCAGCAGGCGTCGATCCACGCGTACCAGTGCAGACAATCGGAACGCAGGCGCCAACACCGGGCGACGACGCAAGATCAGGCGAAAAGTCAGCATCGTCGTCGCCACGGCCCCACCCAGCACAAACAACAGTGTCGGGTTGAAAGCACCAAACACGTCCAGAAAACCCAGCACCACGCGCGGGTCCGTCATGCCGGACATGGCCAGACCCGCGCCAAACAGTACGCCGCAGCCCAGCGCCGACAGCAGATAACGCGTCATCACAGCACCCCCGGCAGCACATGGCGTACCACCGCCGTCGTCAGAATGGCCGTGGCCATGAACGTTGCCACCGCCGCCAGCGACCGTACCGACAGGCGACCCAGCCCGCACACGCCGTGACCGCTGGTGCAGCCGTTGCCCATGCGCGTGCCGAAGCCAACCAGAAGGCCCGCCACGACGAGGCCCCAGCGCGGAAAATCGATCCGCGGCTGCAGTGCCCCTGGCGCCCATGCCATGTAGGCACCGGCGGCACCGATCATGCCCAGCAAAAAAATGCCACGCCAGGCAAATTCACCCCGGCGCGGAAACAACAAACCGCCACACATGCCGCTGATGCCCGCAATGCGGCCGTTGAGCCACAACAGCAAACTGGACGACAGCCCGATGAGGATGCCGCCAGCCAACGCCAAAGGCCAGTTTTCCACGAGACCCCGTCCCTACGTGAATACGATCATTAGTTTAGCACGTACTAAATTAATGGTAACGCGCCGCATCCCGCACCGGACGCGAACCGCTACGCGCTCACGTACCTTTGTGCCCGCGCACCGGGGCGCAATAAATGCCGTAGAGCGTGGCGATCACCTCGCGCGCCGGCCCCGGCGGCAGCGAGTACCAGATGGTCTGCGACTCACGCCGCGTATGCACCAACTGGTCCTCACGCAACCGGGCCAGATGCTGGGACAACGCGGACTGGCTCAATTCCGGCAGCTGCTCGTTGATTTGTCCGACCGACATCTCATGCTCGCCCAACATGCACAGTACGCGCAGGCGCTGGGCGTTGCCCAGCGCCTTGAGCAATTGCACGGCCTTGTCGGCATTGGCCTGCATGGCCGCCATGTCTGTCGCTGAAGGCATTTCGAATGCGTCCCGTGGAGCGATGCTTGACTTTAACATATCTTACTAAATAAGATTTATCTAAATCACCATATACAAATATTAACACTTCCCAATCTGGAGAACCCCATGTCGATGCCCTCCTCCTACACCGACCTGACCCGCCACGTCTCGCGTCAGTTGATGCCGTTGCGCAAAGAGCATGCCGACGTCATGCAGGCATTCGGTGCTCTGAGCCAGGCGGCCATGGCTGACGGTGTGCTGGATGCGCGCACCAAAGAACTGATCGCGATGGCGATCGGCATCGCCAACCGCTGCGACGATTGCCTGGGGTTTCACGCCAAGGCGCTGGTGCGGCTGGGCGTCACGCCCGAGGCATTCCACGAAATGCTGGGCGTGGCCGTGTACATGGGTGGCGGCCCTTCGCTCATGTACGCCGCGCATGCGCAGGCGGCGTACGACGAGTTCGCCAAAGCGGTGGCCTGATCCGGCTGCCGCGCCGGTTCAGCCCTTGGGCGTGGCGCGCCCGTAGACATCGTCGAAACGCACGATGTCATCCTCGCCCAGATAGCCGCCGGACTGCACTTCGATCAATTCCAGCGGCATCTTGCCGGGGTTTTCCAGCCGGTGCTTGGTGCCGATCGGGATGAACGTGGATTCGTTCTCGCGCAGCAAGAACACGTCCTCGCCGCGCGTCACCTGCGCGGTGCCGCTGACCACCACCCAATGCTCGGCGCGGTGATGGTGCATCTGCAGGCTGAGCTGGCCGCCGGGCTTGACGGTGATGCGCTTGACCTGAAAACGCGGCGCCATGTCGATCGAATCGTACGCGCCCCACGGGCGGTACACCTTGCGATGCAGCACGGCCTCGCCACGCTTGTCGGCCTTGAGCCGCGCGACGATCTGCTTGACCTTCTGCACCTGATCCTTGCGCGCCACCAGCACGGCGTCGTCGGTGTCGACCACGACCACGTCGTCCAGCCCGATCATGGCGACCAGACGGCGGTCGCTCCACGCAAACGAATTGCGGCAATCCAGCGCCATCACGTCGCCATGGCAGGCATTGCCGACGCCGTCATGCGCCGCCACCTGCCACAACGCCGCCCACGAGCCGACATCGTTCCAGCCCACGTCGATGGGCAGCACGCGCGCGGCGTCGGTTTTTTCCATCACCGCGTAGTCGATCGAATCGGACGGGCAGGCCTCGAACGCGGCCTTGTCCAGACGCAGAAAATCGGTGTCGCGCGCGGCGCCGGCAAACGCCTTGCGGCACGCTTCGAGCATGGCCGGCTGGTACTTGCCCAATTCTTCGAGATAACGCGAAGCGCGCATCAGGAACATGCCGCTGTTCCACGCGTAATCGCCGCTGTCGAGATACTTTTGCGCGGTGGCGGCATCAGGTTTTTCGACAAACTCGACCACCGGCCGCACGCCTTCGCCCGCGCCCAGCCTGATGTAGCCATAACCGGTTTCGGCGCTGGTCGGCACGATGCCGAACGTGACCAGCGCGCCGTCCGCCGCCACGCTCATCGCCTCGGCAATGGCCGCGTGGAACGCCGCCGCATCGCTCACCACGTGGTCGGACGGCAGCACCAGCAGCAACGGATCAGCGCCGTCTGCCTGCGCCTGCAAGGCGGCCACGGCGATGGCTGGCGCGGTATTGCGACCGACCGGTTCCAGCACGATCGCGGCGGGCTGGCAATCCACCTGGCGCAACTGCTCGGCCACCATGAAACGGTGCGCCTCGTTGGTCACCACCAGCGGCGCGGCCAAGCCGTCAATGCCGATCAGGCGTTGCCACGTGGCCTGCAGCATCGAGGTGTCGCCATCCAGGGTCAAAAACTGCTTGGGATGCCCCGAGCGCGACAACGGCCACAAGCGTGTGCCGGAACCGCCGGAAAGGATCACGGGAACCAGTTTGTCGTCCACAAGACACTCCATTTATCAGCCAGACTTTGGCGCTGCACGCGCGCGAAAGTGTGCATTATGCTGCATCCCATGCCTGCTTCCTTAACCGACCGCGCGCAAGAACGCCTTGCCTGGGCGCGCCAAGCGCTTGCCGACCCCGCGCTGACCCTGGCCCCGGCTTCCGCCGACGCCAGTTTTCGCAGCTATTGGCGCGCCGAACACGCGCACCACAGCTTCGTCATCATGGACGCGCCGCCACCGGCCGAGGACATCCGTCCATGGCTGGCCATCGGCGCGCGCCTGGCCGCGGCCGGCATCCACGTGCCGGCCGTTTTCACCAGCGACGTGGAGCGCGGCTTCGCCCTGATCGAGGATTTCGGCAACCGCCTGTACCTGCCGGCGCTGAACGACGCCAGCGTGGACGGCCTGTACGCACAGGCGCTGGACGCGTTGCTGGCCATGCAGAAAAACGTTTCCAGCACCGGGCTGGATGCCTACGACGCCGCGTTCCTGCGCCGTGAAGTGGAGCTGCTCATCCCGTGGTTTCTCGAACGCCACCTCGGCCATGTTGTCGGTGACGACGAGCAAGCCATGCTTGATGCCGCATTCACGACGCTGGTCGACAACGCCACCAACCAGCCGCAGTGCTTCGTGCACCGCGATTTCCACAGCCGCAACCTGATGTTGACCGACGGCGCCAATCCCGGCGTGATCGACTTCCAGGGCGCCCTGCGCGGCCCGATCACCTACGACCTCGCGTCCTTGCTGCGCGACTGCTACATCGTGTGGGACGACGCACGCGTCGACGCGTGGGCGCAAGGCCATCGCCAGAAGCTGCTTGACGCCGGGTTGATCGGCTCCGACATCGATCCGACCACCTTCCGCCGCTGGTTCGACCTGACCGGCCTGCAACGCCACATCAAGGTGCTGGGCCTGTTCTGCCGCCTGGCCTACCGCGACGGCAAACTGACCTATCTCGCCGACCTGCCGCGCGTGCTCGATTATGTCGTGCGCATTGCCGGCCGTCACGCCGAGCTGGCGCCACTGGCCAACCTGCTGCGCGACGTGACCGCGGGCATCGACCTCACCTGTCCGCGTCACCAGGAACCCGCCTCATGCGCGCGCTGATTTTCGCCGCCGGCCGCGGCGAACGCATGCGCCCGCTTACCGACACCACGCCCAAGCCGTTGCTCAAGGTGCGCGGCAAGCCGTTGATCGTGCATCACCTCGAACGCCTGGCCGCCATCGGCGTGCATTACGTCGTCATCAACACGTCGTATCTGGCCGAACAATTTCCAGCCATTCTGGGCGACGGCTCGAACTGGGGCCTGCGCATCCGCTACGCCTACGAAGGCGAAAACCCGCTCGAAACCGGCGGCGGCATGTTGAACGCGCTGCCGCTTTTGACCGACGAACCGTTCATCACCATCAACGGCGACGTGTACAGTGATTGCGACCTCGCCACCTTGCCGGGCGAGCCGCGAGGGCTCGCGCATCTGGTCATGGTCGACAACCCGGCACAACATCCGGACGGCGATTTCGGCCTGGGCGAAAACGGCCAAATCACGCTGGACGCCCGGACCCCGCGTCTGACTTTTGCCGGCATCGGCGTATATCGTCCGGAACTGCTGGACAACTGGCGCGACGTCATCGGCGACACGGATGGCGCGGCCACCAAACCGCCACGTTTCCGGCTGGCGCCCGTCCTGCGCGCGGCCATCGCCGCCGAACAGATCACCGGCACGCACTTCAAGGGCACATGGAGCGACGTCGGCACCCCCGAACGCCTGGCGGCACTCTCCCAGCCCTGAACCAGTAGGAGCGCGCCCGCGCGCGATGGCCAGATGGCCGGGGTGAAGCAAGATCCCTTCGCCCGCAGGCGGGCTCCTACAAAGGCAAGGCCCAAACCTCACGGCATTCCCGTAGGAGCGCGCCTGCGCGCGAAAGGATTTGCCTCAAACCGGCCATTTGCCTCAAACCGGCTGCAAGCCATCGCGCGCAGGCGCGCTCCTACAGGCGATGAAAGACCATCGACCACGGCGCACACACCACACACAAAAAGAGCCGCTTGCGCGGCTCTTTTTGTGTCTTGCAAATACCGGTTTACGGGCGGCGCGCCAGTTCCGGGTTGTCGCGCGTCTTCGGCATCAGGTCGCGCTTGGTCACGCCCAGCCACAGCAGGATCGGGCAGGCGATGAAAATCGACGACAAGGTGCCGGTCACGATGCCGATCATCATGGTTTCGGCAAAACCGCGCACCACCGGGCCGCCGACGAAGAACAGCGCCAGCATGCTGATGAAGGTCAGGCCCGCCGTCAGCACCGTACGCGACAGGGTGCTGTTGATGGCGCGGTTGAGGATGTCTTCCGGCTCGGACTTGCGCGCCAGGCGGAACAGCTCGCGCACACGGTCAAACACCACCACCTTGTCGTTGACCGAGTAACCGACCACGGCCATGAGCGAAGCCAGCACGGTCATGTCGAAGGTGTGCTGCGTCAGCGCGAACACGCCCACGGTGACCAGCGCGTCATGGATTTCGGTGACCACCGCCGCCACGGCGAAGCGCCGCTCGAACCGGTACCACAGGTAGATCATGATGAAGATGATCACGAAAACCGTGGCGTAAATGCCCTTGGTACGCAGCGACGCGCCCACCTCGGGACCGACGAAGTCGCGCGAACTGATCGTGACTTTTTCGCCAGCCGCGGTCAGCGCCTTCAAGACGTCGTTGGCGATCTTGTCGACATCGACCTTGCCGTTCTTGCCCACGGCCGCGGGATCGTCCTTGGGCTGCAGGCGCACCGAGACGTCCTGCGTGCCACCCAACGGCTGCACGATGGCGCCGCCGAAGCCGCCTTTCTGCAGCGCGGCACGCACGTCGGCCACGTCGACCGACTGCTGGTACTGCAACTCGACGACCACGCCGCCGGTGAAGTCCAGGCCGTAGTTGAGGCCACGCGTGAAGATCAGCGCGAGCGACGCGACGATCAGGCAAATGGCGATGCCGATCGTGAACTTGCGCAGGCGGAGAAAATGGATGTTGCTGTGCGGATTGAAAATTTCCATCGTGTTCTCCTGCCCTTACACCGACAGCTTCTTGATGTGTTTGCCGCCGTGCGTGGCCGCCGTGATGGCATGCGTCACCGTGACCGACGTGAACAGCGAGGCCAGGATGCCGATGGCCAGCGTGACGCCGAAACCACGGATGGCGCCGGTACCGAAGGTCATCAACGCGACCGCCGCCAGCAAGTGGGTGACATGGGCGTCCAGAATGACCGGCCAGGCATGCTCGTAACCGGCGCGGATGGACGCCAGCGGCGTCGAACCGTTGCGGATTTCCTCGCGCACACGCTCGCAAATCAGCACGTTGGCGTCGATGGCCATGCCCAATGCCAGAATGATGCCGGCGATGCCCGGCATGGTCAGCGTGACGCCGATCAGGCTCATCACGGCCACCAGGATGACCAGGTTGAAGAACAGCGCGACGTCGGCCACCAGACCGAACAGTTTGTAGTAGATGCCGGCGCACAGCAGCACCGCCGCCAGGCCGATGATGATGGCCAGCAGGCCCTTGCGGATGTTGTCACGGCCCAGGCTGGGGCCGATGACACGCTCGGCGACGATGCGCATCGGCGCGGCCAGCGAACCGGAACGCAGCAACAGGGCCAGGTTGGCCGCCGCCTCGGGGCTTTCCAGGCCCGTGGTCTGGAACTGGTTGCTGAACACGCCCTGGATGGTGGCGTTGTTGATGACGGTCTCGGTGACCTTGTAGGTACGCACCTTCTTGCCGTCGACTTCCTTCACCTCGGGAATGGTTTCCTTGTAGACCACGCCCATGTTCTTGCCGACGTTGGCCGAGGTGAAGTCGAACATGCGCTTGGCGGCGGCCGCGTTCAGCGTCACCGACACTTCCGGCGTGCCCGACTGCTGGTCGATGCCCGACGAGGCGTTGAGCAGCTCGTCGCCGGTGGCGATGACCTTCTTGCTCAACAGCACCGGCGTGCCGTCACGCATGTGGTACAGGCGCGCTTCGGGCGGAATGATGCCGGTCTGCTGGGCCTGGATGGCGTCCTGCCGGGTGCCGTAATCGGCGCGGTATTCCAGCGTGGCCGTCGCGCCCAGCATCTTCTTGGCTTCGGCCGTGTCCTGCACGCCGGCAAGCTCCACCACGATGCGGTCGTTGCCCTGCTGCTGGATCAACGGCTCGGACACGCCCAGCGCGTTGATGCGGTTGCGCAGCGTGCCGACGTTCTGGGTGATGGCGCGCTGCTGCAGGTCCATCAGGTCCTTGTCGGTCATGACGGCATTGAGCACGTAGCGATCGCCGCTGCTGGCGCCATTGGAAATTTGCAGTTTCGGGTAACTGGCCCCGATCAGCGTGGCCGCCTGGTCACGGTCGGCGGACGAGCGCAGCGTGATGCTCACACCCACGCCACTGGTCGATTTGCCCACGTTGACGTAGCGGATCTTGTGGTCGCGCAGCAGCGAGCGGATGTTGCCCATGTAGCCGTTTTGCTGCTTGTCGCGCACGGCCTGCTGGTCCACTTCCATCATGAAGTGCACGCCGCCCTGCAGGTCAAGGCCCAGGCGCATGGCGTTGGCGTGGATGGCCTGCATCCAGCCGGGCACCGTGGAAGCCAGGTTCAGGGCCACGACGTATTTGTCGCCCAGGGTCTGCCTGAGCACGTCGGAGGCTTTCAGCTGCACGTCCGGGTTGGCGAAGCGCGCCATCACCAGCGGATGCTTGGTGTTGTCGATCTCCAGCCGGCTGAAGGCGATGTTGTTCTTCTTGAGGATGTCGCCGACGCGCGTTTCCAGCGCCTTGTCGACCGTTGCCCCGCGATTGGCCGAAACCTGCACGGCCGGCTGTCGCTGGTACAAGTTGGGCGCCGCGTACAGCAGGCCCAACAAGCACACCACGATGACCACCGCATATTTCCAGCGTGGAAAATCACTCATGGATCAAATCCGTCAAAACCACGACCGCACGGCGGTCGACACGGCGGCAACGCCGCCTCCCCCGCTCAGGCCGATTTCAGCGTGCCCTTGGGCAACACCTGCGCAATCGACGCGCGCTGCAACTTGACCTTGACGTTCTCGGCCAATTCCACCGTCACGAACGTGTCACCCAGCGCGTCAATGCGGCCGGCGATGCCGCCGTTGGTGACCACCTCGTCGCCCTTGGCCAGCGCCGACACCATGGCACGGTGCTGCTTTTGGCGCTTCTGCTGCGGGCGGATCATCATGAAATACATCAGCACGAACATCGCGATGATGATGAACAGGAACGAGAAACTGCCGGTCTCGGCACCCGGGTTGGCGGCCGGCGCCGCGGCAGCTGCCGCAACGGCGTTGAAAATGGACAAAGCCATGATGTCTCCGATCAAGCAAACGCCAGCCGCGAAAGGCAACCAGCAAGGTAAAGAATCCGAATTATGCCATGACATTTCGGGCACTTGCAGCGCACGTGACCCGACCTGTGCCACCAGTCACGCCACGGACGCTCCCGCCGCCCGCCTGGCATCAAACGCCGCAACGAAATCTTCCAGCGCATCAGCCTGTATGGCGTCGCGCAGGCCCGACATCAAGCGCTGGTAGTGACGCAAGTTGTGGATGGTGGCCAATTGCGCGCCCAGGATCTCCTTGCAGCGGTCCAGATGACGCAGGTAGGCGCGTGAAAAACCGTGCGTGCAGGCGTAGCAGTCGCAGCCTTCCTCGATGACGCGCGTGTCGGTGGCGTACTTGGCGTTGCGGATGCGCAGGGTGCCGCTGTCGGTGAACAGGAAGCCGTTGCGCGCATGCCGCGTGGGCATCACGCAATCGAACATGTCCACGCCGCGGCACACGGCTTCGACGATGTCCTCGGGGCGGCCCACACCCATCAGGTAGCGTGGCCGCTCCGGCGGCAGCATGGCGGTGGCGAAATCCAGCGTGCGGTTGCGCTCTTCTTCCGGCTCACCGACGGCCAGACCGCCCAGCGCGTAGCCGTCGAAGCCGATCTCGACCAGGCGTTCGGCCGAACGCCGGCGCAAATCCTCATGCACGCCGCCCTGCACGATGCCGAACAGCGCGTTGGGGTTGCGCAAATCGTCGAACGCGCGCCGCGAGCGTTCGGCCCAGCGCAGCGACAGTTCCATCGAACGCTCGGCCGCGGCCACCGAAATGGGCTGGCCTTTCACCTCGTACGGCGTGCATTCGTCGAACGCCATCACCACGTCCGAATCGAGCGTGCGCTGGATGTGCATGGACACTTCCGGCGACAGGAACACGCGCGAGCCGTCCACCGGCGAGGCGAAGGTGACGCCTTCTTCGGTCAATTTGCGGCGCTTGGCCAGCGAAAACACCTGGAAACCGCCCGAATCAGTGAGGATCGGCTTGTCCCAGCGCGCAAAACCGTGCAGGCCGCCAAATTCGCCGATGACGTCCAGGCCGGGCCGCAAAAACAGGTGAAAAGTGTTGCCGAGGATGATTTCGGCGCCGATGTCGCGCAGGTCGCGCGGCATCATCGCCTTGACCGTGCCGTAGGTGCCGACCGGCATGAAGCACGGCGTCTCGACCGTGCCGCGGGCGAATGTCAAACGGCCACGCCGGGCATGGCCCGACGTGGCAAAGATTTCAAAACGCAGGGAACTCATGGACAAGTCTCGCGGCGGGAAGCGGCAAGCCAAGGGCTTGTCCGATCACACGCCACTGACCTTGCCGCACATCCCGTGGTGATTACATCTGCACGAAGCGGTAGGTGGCGCCGCTGGCCTTGACGGCCGCCTGCACCGCGGCGCTGTCGGCCTGGTCACCGATGAACAGCACGATCACGCCCTTCATGGAACCGGCCGTGGCGTCCTTGAACGCGGCTTCGATGAGCGCGGCGGTGTCCTTGGAGCTGGGACCGCCGAAGGCCAGCAGGTTGCCCGGCGTCACGCCACGCAGCACCACGCCGGTCACGCTGTCGAGCTGACGGCTGCGCTCGGCCACGACGGCCGAACTGGCACCGGCCGGCACCAGGTACGGATACGGGCGGCTGGCCGTCATGCCCTGCAGATGCTGGCTGAGCACCTGCGAAAGATACTTGCCCCAGGCGGCGGAGTCGGTCGGATCAGTCGGACGGGTCAGCGTTTGTGCCGTGGCCTGCGAAGAAGCGGCGGCCTGCTGCGAACTGTTCTGGCCCTGATTGCTGCAGGCGCCAAGCGCCAGGGTGCAGGCAAGAGCCAACGTGGCGGCGAGAGCAAATTTGCGCATGGGGTTTCCCCTTTCTGGACGAGTGGGAGTTGAAGGAAGCAACATCGGGCATCTTACCCCGTTGGCAAGATGACGTCGCGTTGCATTCAGGCGGATGTTTGCCGGTGATGTTCGCGCCAAAGCTGCTGCATGGCCTGCTGTACGGCCGGATGCACGAAGCCGGACACATCCCCGCCCAGACTGGCGATTTCGCGCACCAGCGACGAGGAGATGAAGCTGTACTGTTCGGCGGGCGTCAGGAACAGCGTTTCCGCCTCGGGAATGAGGTGGCGGTTCATGCTGGCCAGCTGGAACTCGTATTCGAAGTCGGACACCGCGCGCAGACCGCGCAAAATGACGTGCGCCCCCACTTCGCGCACGAAATGCGCCAGCAGGGTATGGAAGCCGCGCACTTCGACATTGGGCAGATCGGCCAACGCCAGGCGCGCCAGCGAAATGCGCTCATCCAGCGAAAATACCGGCCCCTTGCTGGTATTGCGCGCCACCGCCACGATCACGCGATCAAACAGCGGCGCGGCACGCGCCACCAGATCGGCGTGGCCGTTGGTGATGGGATCGAACGTGCCCGGATAAATGGCAATCCGCGCAGTGTGGGAAGCAGTGTCGGCCATGGATTGCCTTGGCAATCGAACGAGGTAGGCAAGTTTAGCCGATCAAGGCGTGCGATACAGCGCCCCGCGCACCTCGCCGGCGCGCGTTTCGCGTGTCAACGACCATGTCGCGGGAACCGTCACGCCGGTACCGGACGGCATTTCAAGGTAGACGTGCGCGGACGGCGCCAGGCCCCCTTCCGCGCCGAGTCGTGCCACCACCGCGTCCCACAAGCCATCGGCAAACGGCGGGTCGGCCAACACCAGGTTGAACGGCCTGGCCACCGGTTGCGCGAGAAAAGCCAGTGCATCGCCGGCATGCACACGACCGCGGTCGGCGCAATGCAGGCGTTCCAGATTGGCGCGCAAGGCCGCGGCCAGTCCGGCATCGCGCTCGACAAAATCGACCTGCGCCGCCCCGCGCGACAACGCTTCGATGCCCAGCGCGCCGCTGCCGGCAAAAAGGTCCAGGCAACACGCGCCCGGCACGTGCGCGGCCAGCCAGTTGAACAGGGTTTCACGCAACCGGTTCGGCGTCGGGCGCAGACCCGGCCGCGCCGGCACCTGGAGCACCGAGCCGCGCAGACTGCCGGCAATGATGCGCACTTGCCCCGGTGTTCCCGCATCGCTCGCTCGCGTCACGTGCGCGCTCCGCACGCGCACGCAGGGGGGAAATGCCGCCGCGGTGCTAGCATGGCGTCCCGAATGACCCTTGCCGATCTTTCCATGTTGAAATTCTGGAAGAAAAAAGACCATCACAAGGATAGCCAAGCGCCTGCCGAAGTGGCGAGCGACGCGTCCGATTCCGCCACCCCGGATGCCCTTTCGGTACCGGCATCGACGCCGGCGACGCCCGACGACACAGCGGCCGAGGCAGCCACGACGGCTGCTGAAGCCGCGACGCCAAGCGTTGCTGAAACCGCACCGGCAACACGCGACGCCACAGCGCCAACAACCGCGGCCGACGCGCCAACGCCTGCGCCCCCCATCACGACCGAAGCCCCGCGCCCCGCCAAACGCAGCTGGCGCCAGCGCCTGGCCGGCAGCGGCTTCGCACGCGGGCTGTCCGGCCTGTTCACGCACAACGCCAAGCTTGACGACGACCTGCTCGACGAGCTGGAAACCGTGCTGATCACGGCCGACGTCGGCGTCAACGCGTCAATGGCACTGGTCGAGGACCTGCGCCGCCGCATGCACAAACGCGAATTCGCCGATGCCGACGCGCTGCTCGACGCCCTGCGCGCGGCGCTGGTGGCCGAACTGGAGCCGGTGCAGCACGCGCTCGACATCACCACCTCGCAACCGTTCGTGCTGCTGGTGGTGGGCGTCAACGGCGTGGGCAAGACCACCACCATCGGCAAGCTCACGCACCGCTACAGGCGCGATGGCCACAAGGTGCTGCTGGCCGCCGGCGACACCTTCCGCGCGGCCGCCGTCGAACAGCTCAAGGCCTGGGGCGCGCGCAACGACGTGCCGGTGCTGGCGCAGGGCCAGGGTTCCGATTCGGCCAGCGTCATCTACGACGCGCTGGACGCCGCGCGCGCGCGCGGCAGCCAGGTGCTCATCGCCGACACCGCCGGCCGCCTGCACACGCAAAGCGGCCTGATGGATGAGCTGGCCAAGATCGTGCGCGTGCTGCGCAAGCTCGACGCCGACGCGCCGCACGAAGTGCTGATGGTCATCGACGGCACCACCGGCCAGAACGCCATCAACCAGCTGCGCCAGTTCCATCAATCGGTCGGCGTGACCGGCCTGGTCGTGACCAAGCTCGACGGCACCGCCAAGGGCGGCGTGATGTTTGCGCTGGCGCGCGAGTTCGGCCTGCCGATCCGCTACGTCGGCCTGGGCGAAGGCATCGACGATTTGCGCGTGTTCGACGCCCGTGCTTTTGTCGACGGCCTGCTGCCGGCCCATCTCGGGCAGACCGGCTGACATGAAAACGGCGCGGCAACCAAAGCTGCCGCGCCGGTCCGTGCATCCGGGGGCCCAGATGCACAAACGTGAATCGCCACTGAGGCGAGGACACGCATTATCCGGAGCACCTTCCGTCTTTACTCACGATTTCGTCACAATGCCGCCATGCACCGTCGAACTCGACTGATCCTGCTCGGCACGGCGACCTTCGTGATCGTCGTCGTGCTCGCCGTCGTCGCGGCCATGTACGTGCTGCTGCAACCGGCGCGTTTCACCAACCTCTTGCGTACGCAAGCCGCCCGCGCCGGCCTCACGCTGACCTTGAGCGACCCGGCCAGCCCCACACTGTGGCCGCAGCCGTCACTGGTGCTGCACGGCGTGACGCTGGCGGCCGACAACCGCCCGGTACTGGTCGCCGCGCGTGCGCGGCTGGTGCTGCCGTGGCACACGTTGTTGGGCGGCCCGACCACCATCACGCGGCTGGAACTGGACGCGCCGCGCATCAACCTGGCCCAGGTCGGGCCAGTGCTGGCCAACGTCAACCACGACCGCCAGAGTGCGGTTGCCGCATTGCCGCGCATCGATGCCGGCGTGCGCGTCCGCAACGGTTCGCTGGCCAGCGGCGGCAACATCGTGCTGGACGACATCCACCTGGAAACCGGACCGCTGGTGCCCGGCCACGTATTCAGCCTCAAGCTGACAGCGCACACGGCGCAAAACCAGCAGACCACGCTGACGCTGCTGATGACGCCCCACGAACGCCCCGGCGTCATCGACCTGGACAACATCCACATCACACTGTCCGGCCCGTCCGCCATCAAGCTGACACTCGACGGCCAGGCATCGTGGCAAGGCGGCTCCAATTTCAGGCTCGCATTGCACGGCCCGCTGGCGCACGCCGGCCAGCCACCCTACGCCACCGTGCTGAATCTGCTGCCGGCCAGCGGCCCGACACCCTTCTTGCTGCGCTTCAAACTGGACGGCCCGGGACTGCATGCCGACATGCACCTGTCGCCCGGCCAGTTCATCCAGTGGTGGCAGACCATCAACGGCAGCCAGACACCGACCAGCCTGCCCCTGCCGCCGGTGACCGGCGTCATCCAGGCCAAACAGATCACGCTCGGCAACCTCGACATCGAAGGCCTGCAAATGACCAGCGGCATCGCGCCGCCCACCAGCGCGCCCGCCGCGGCAACGAGTGTCGTCAAACCATGATCGCCACCCGCTTGCTGGACTGGTTCGACCATCACGGTCGCCACGACTTGCCCTGGCAGCAGCCGCGCAGCGCGTATCGCGTGTGGCTGTCGGAAATCATGCTGCAACAAACGCAGGTGGCGACCGTCATCGGCTATTTCACGCGCTTCGTCACCGCCCTGCCGACGCTGCGCGATCTGGCGCAAGCCGACGAGGACACCGTGCTGGCGTTGTGGTCGGGCCTGGGCTACTACCGCCGCGCGCGCCATCTGCATCAGGCGGCCAGGCTCTGCATGGAACGCCACGACGGACAGTTGCCGCACGATCTGGACGCGCTCATCGCCCTGCCCGGCATCGGCCGTTCCACCGCCGGCGCCATCCTCGCGCAAGCCTGGGGCGAGCGCGTGCCCATCCTCGACGGCAACGTCAAACGCGTGCTCACACGCTTTCACGGCATCCATGGCCATCCCGGCCAAAGCGCCGTCGAAGCCCGGCTGTGGCAATTGGCCGACGAGCACACTCCGGCCACGCGCGTGGCCGACTACACGCAAGCCATCATGGATCTGGGCGCCACGGTGTGCACGCGCGCCCATCCAGCCTGTGACACCTGCCCGCTGGCGGCCGATTGCGTGGCGTATCGGCAAGGCCTCACCGACATCCTGCCGACCCGCCGCAAAAGCAAAACCACGCCGGTGCGCACCACCGTGATGCTGCTGTTGCGCGATGCCGACGATCGCGTGCTGCTGGAAAAACGCGGCCCGCAAGGCGTGTGGGCCGGCCTGTGGAGCCTGCCCGAAGCGCCCGACGAGGACGCTGCGCGCCATCACGCGCGGCACTTCGCGTCCGTCACCGGCATGCAATCACTGCCCGCGTTCCGACACACATTCAGCCACTACCACCTGGACGTGACACCGTGGCTCGCCACGGTCGACACGCACGCGAGCCACATCGCCGACGACGATCGCCTGCGCTGGTGCACGCGCCACGACATCGCCACCCTCGGCCTGCCCGCCCCCGTACGCAAGCTGCTGGAAAACCTGTGGGCCGCATCCCCCGTCACCGCCGGCGCCTGAACACGCAAACCCCTGTTTGCCCGGCCAACACGCGCCAAGGCTGACTAGGGCCAGAAACATCCTGCACTCTCACTTGGAGAGTGAGACATGCAGATCCAACGCATCGGATACCGGGTAAAAGGCTTCTATGCAGTCGCCGATCGTGCTCTTTGCTGGAGCATGATCAGTGCCGATGCCGAACAGCGTTACCGCATCCTGTGCTTCTGGGAGAAGCACGGGCTGGAAGCTACCTAGGAAGCCTTCGGCGTCTCACGCCGCACGCTTTATGCCTGGCGCCAACGGCTCCGGGCCGGTGGCGGTAAACCCGCAGCCTGTGCGCCCCACAGCACTCGACCCCACCGTCTGCGCCAACGCTGTTGGCCGGCCGAAGTCATCAACGAAATCGCCCGTCTGCGTCGCGAACACGCCAACCTGGGCAAGGAAAAAATCCACCCGCTACTACAGGCCTGCTGCCAGACACGCGGATTACGCTGCCCGTCGGTCCGCACCATCGGCCGGCTGATCGCCGATGCCCCGGACAAGATGCGCCATGCCCCACGTCGGGTCTCCCGCTTCGGGCAAGGGACCGTACGCCGGCCGCGAACCCGCAAGCCCAAAGGCTATCGCCCCGAAAAACCGGGCGACTGCCTGGCCCTGGACACGGTCGAACGCCGCAAGGATGGCCTGGCTCGCTACCTCATCACCTGCATCGATCTGGCCAGCCGTTTCAGCTTTGCCCTGGCCTTCCGTTCCCGCACCAGCACCCATGCCGCCCTGACCCTGCGGTGCGCCCAAATCGTGCTCCCTGTACCCCTGCGACGCGTGCTCTCGGACAACGGCGGCGAATTCGCCAAACACTTCCACCAAGCCGTGTTGGACCAAGGCCTCACCCATTGGCACACCACCCCACGCACGCCCAAGATGAACGCCCACTGCGAGCGCTTCAACCGCACCATCCAGGAAGAGTTCGTCGACTACCACGAGGACCTGCTGTTCTCCGATGTCGATGCCTTCAACGACCGCCTGTTCCAGTGGTTGCACTGGTACAACACCCAACGTCCCCACCACAGCCTCGCTCTGCGCACCCCTCTGGATATACTGGCCAACCATCTTGGCAACGAGTGCAGGATGTACTGGCCCAATACAAAGGCTTGACGCGCGGGTGCCAAGCGGATTTAATACGCGGCTCCGCGCCACGCAACACGCGACGCGGCTTGGCCAGATAGCTCAGTTGGTAGAGCAAGGGACTGAAAATCCCTGTGTCCTTGGTTCGATTCCGAGTCTGGCCACCAATAAAACAACGACTTACGCCACCCCAGCCGGGTGGCGTATTTCGTATGTAAGGTAGATGTAAGGTTGCGGCCGCCATGGCAAGCCCCTGCCGCCAGGCCGGCGCAATGATGCAGCCCACAAAAAACCCGCACGAGGCGGGCTGGTAGAGGGACGAAAAACGATTTATCGCTTCACAGACTTGCCGTCGAAACCGATCCTGTCGTGAGGATGTCGCTTGTTCCAAGCGTGCCGCGCCACTTCCTCAGCCACAATCAACACGCCACCGACGCACAAAAGGGTCAACTCACCTTGCGCCGTGGAAAGTCCGGACAGTGCACGAGACAGCAGCCACACCCCCAGCCCAGCGGCTGCTATCTGCAACACAATCCGGACGGCGCCGAGTGCCAGCCGCGTGAAGCTGACACCTGTCACCAGCATGAACACCAACAACAAAATGATCCATGTCGTCATGCCGACATGCTACTCCTTGCCGGCTTTGCTTTGTCACGGTTTATGAAAGTTGTTGGCCGATGACGGTGTCCAGAGGGAACGTCCTCAGACTTTTGACGCCCCCTGTCCGATTCCGGAGCGTCAATGCGCAATATCGCTGCCGTTTTTGCTCGCCGATGACGGCTAGCACTTCGGCGCCTGTCAGCGTGCGGCGCTCCTGCAAGGCGCTTGCGAGCGCCTCCACGGCCGGCCAGTAGAACGACAGCACAAGGGCCGCCATCATCATGGCTTGAGCCGCTACGCGCTGCCTGTGCGCCCTGTGAGGGATCAGGCTCGCCGCTTGCCAGGCGTGCAGGTCGGACGGCGGATCGCCGGGCTTCCAAAGCTGGTAACCGGGATCAAGCGCCATGACGCGCCAGTCAAGCCCCAAGCCCTTGAGTCGCCCTTCGGCCATCGGACCAGCGGCCGCGTAAATCATCTCACGCAACGCGATGTCATCCAGCCGCTTTGACGGCTGACCGCGACGCCACGTCTTGCGCGCGTCGGGCTGTGCGGGCATGTACGCGGTCGCTGCCTCAGTGACCGACAACCCCACATCGTCAACGTGAACCCGCTTGACGCCGGCACCGCACCACCATGCGGCGATGGCATGGCCAGCTTCATGGATGCAGCGATCAAGCGGCACCTGTCCAGGCACGCGCTCCGGCTGCCAATAGCGCCGGCCGTTGATCTCTATCGACTGCCCGGGTTGCAGTTCAACGGCACGCTGTGGCAGCGCCGCCAGCGCCGGCATGAACCGGAACCGGCCCACCACGCACGGAATGACGCCGTACGGGCTGGCCTGATTGCTGGTGCCGGTCAGACTGTTGAGCTGGGAAAACGGGTCGCTGCCGGCGCCGCCCAAGCCTTTGGCTGTCGGGGGTGGAACAAGGGTGTTGAGGGCCATCATTGCCAGCGCTGAAAATCCGGCAGCCCATGCAGCCGATGCGCCCGTAACAACGCCGGCCGTCGTGCCGGTCAATGCCGTGCCCCATGCGCCGGCGGCCACCCCGGCGGAAAAGTAGGTGATGACCACCAGCGCGACAATGCGAATCCACTTGCTGGCGCTACCACCGCCCTGCGGGTACAGGATGACTTCCACCGACTTGCCGGCCTTGGGTCTCACCTTGCCCCACAACGCGCGCGGTATCTCGTGACCACCAACCACCACACTGGCGGAATGCGCCACTTGGTCGCCCAGGGCTTCGGCAATGGTCATGCCCGCTTGGAACTGCGCAAAGACGGTTTCGCCGTCGAACGGTTGACGCTTGGCCACAACATTGAAACCTTCAACCATGGCTGTTTCTCCCGATGAACGTTTTGATTCATTTGAAAAGGGAATTTTTTCTGTGCATGCGGGAACACGAGGTCACCAGCGCGCCGGATTGGCGAACTTTTGGCCACCCCCACTCATCCATTGTTTCGTTCCGCGAACGCTCTGCCCGTGGCCTCGCCCAAAACCAGCGGCGACGACGTGACGTCAGTGCCGCCAGCGCGTCCAGTATCATCGGTCATGTCGTTGTCCTCGATATTGAAGGCGAGCCGGACAGGGGCTCCCGCGTTGCGGTTGCAACAGCGTTCCTGCCCGGCTTCGTTCGCCTGTCGTGTCACGGCAAAGGAATAACCGCCACGACTGCCGGGGTTGTTGCGGACACTCGCCGGCTTGTCCGTTGCGGGTGCGTCATCTCGCAAAATTACGCCGCAGGGATGACGCCCTTGATGGTGCAGAAAGCGCTTGGGTAGGCGAGTGCCAAATCCACGCGCGCATGACAGGCAAAGCCGACTTGGCCATTGGCTGCATACAGCTCATTGAGCTTGAGCACGCTCAGTTGCTCGCGCATGTAGAACGTCGCGAAGGACCAGTTGCCCAGATACATTGAGCCGGCATCGGTAGCCGTGCCTTGCGTGTCATCGGTCGGCACCTGTGAGGTAGCGATGAACTTCAACGCATCCAGTGCAGGCGGCCGCCGCAACGGCTGACCGGTCGTGTCGACAAACAGATCCATGGTCTCGGCCTCGCGATTGGATGTGATGATGGCCGTAGGCGCCGGCGCGTTGTCATCGGCAATCGTTCGAGCCGCCTTGATGATCGGTGCATAGTTGGTCAATTCGGCGCCGTCAGCACCCATGGAGTAAGTGTTGATACCGGTGGTATTCAATACGCCGCGAATTTCGGGAGCCGTGCCGGTGCCGATCAGGCCAGCCCTGTCGATTTCCTTGGCGAACGCCTGCGCAATGGCCACACGCAACGATTGCTCCATGCCCGGCGCATCCATCAGCAGTTCCCGGCTAACCTTGAAGATGAACGCCAGTGACCGGGGGACGATGGTCACGCTCCGGAACGTGGGGTCAGATTCCGAAAGCGCGCCGTTCTCATCGCGCCATGCGGCGGTTGGCACGCTATCCAGTGCGGCAACCTTGAAGCTGTCCCCGGGCTGGTCCAGTACGGCGACGTTCGCGCCGGCCTGTAACATGGACGACGCCGGCACCAGCGCTTTCAGGATGCCAGGCAACAACCAGGACGGAACGACATGACCGCCTTCCGAGTCGGTGCCCTCGCTCAAGCTCGCCTTGATAGATTCGGTCGTGCGACCACCAGCGATGCCGCGGAAGAATGCCGTGAGGTTGCCATCCTTGCCATCGTCAGCAGCGAAAGCGCGTTGTTCAGTGCGAAGCTTGGCGGCAATCTTGGCTTCGTCGCGCAGGTCTGCATTCGACAGCAACACGCCGATACGCTGGCCCGCATGGTCATGCAAGATGGTATCCGACTCACTGTATCCACACCGGCCAGCAAAGTGCCGTGCTGCCGTCGCGTCCATGTCTTCTTGATGGTTGATGATGTCGATACGCGCGGAGAGGCATTCAAGTGCATCTTGAACGTTGTCGGTCAAGCGGTTGTCTATGTCTTCGCGAACGTGTGTCGTAAGCGCATTCATCGCGCGGCGATACTCCGCACGGGCCGTACGGTCATCCTCGATGGTATCCAGGTCGGCAAGCTTGATGCCCAGCTTCCCCAGTTCACTGGTGGCCGCCATGTTGCCCTGCTTATCGTTGGCGATGTCCCGCATCATCGAAAGATTGAAACCACCCGTGGAACCAGTCTGCTTGTACTGCGCACGAATCTTGTCAGCGTAATTCTTCGTGGTGCTCATGTTGTGTTACCTCAAGTTTGAGGCCCGCGCGCACAAAAAAAGCGCGCACAAGGCCGGTTGATTGAAAACCGTCTTGTCGCGCGCTTCATCGTGGATGTGCCGCAAACTTGGTCGCGTCACCGTTGGCCCGTAGGGGCAACGGCTGACGACGCGTCCAGCATATCCAAAGCGCGCGGCAGCGGCAATAGGTCAATGGATGCCCTGCCCAGCCATCAGCCATATCTTCGTTTCCACGGCACGGCACGCGTCCAGGTGGTCACGGATCGCTTCGTTCTCGTTCATGGCTTCAACTCCAAAATTAGGTTTGCCGATTCGCCGATTGCCGCCGATACTCGCCGATTCAACATCAGCGGTTATCAGCGGATCAGGCCGCACCAGCGGCCGCCGATTCGCTAGGGGGTATGGGGGAACAACTGCGCGGCGAATCAGCGGCGATTTCGGCGGCGACAACCAGGCGCTTTCGCGGCTTGCTTTGAGCGTTCATGTACTCCTCGACCTTGACCATGCCTGTTGCAAGCAAGCGATCAAGGGCACGGTAGAAACGTTGCTTGTCTCCCCGAAGCACGTCGGGCAAACCGAAGTTCGCAAGCATGGCGTGTGCGTTGTATGCACTACTGCGGTTTGGAAAGATGTCGCTGCCCAGCTCGCACGCTTTCTCCAGCGTGTCGGTCAGCGCTTTGTCATCTTGCGCATCCAGCAGCGATGAAACCGGGGCCATCGCATTGCCGGGCACCAACACGCCATCCTCAGTAAATCGCAACGCGATGGGCTCAGCCTTCGGCCCGTGGTTGGTCTTTTCGTGTACCAGCTCAATGCCGGTGCCTTTCTTGACCATGGCCAGCCGACTGCGCACGCTGTTGTTCCATGCCGTGCTGCCGCTGTAGTTCGCGCCCTTGCCGCCATACTTGGCCGCGTCCTTGTTGACGTGTGCCAGCAGCAACACGCCGGCGTTCTCCTTGCGTGCAATCTGCGTCAGCTTGCGAATGAAGGCGCGCACCATGCGCCGGCTGTTCTCGTCGGCGTCGAACGCATCGCTGGCGTTGTCAACCACGATCAAGCCGGCACAGGCTGAAAGTTCTTCCAGTCGTGTCGTGTTGGGAGTGAACGTCAGGCGTTTCACGCCATACTCTGGAAGCTCACACGCCAGCGAGCCGTCGCCCTCGGTGCCGTCCACCAGGCACAAGCGTGACTCAACCGCTTGCGCGTCCAGCCCGTAGGCGTCCACCACGTGTTGCAAACGGTACTCGACAATGCTTGCCTCGTCCTCGAGGGACACGAACACCGCGCGCCCGCCGGCAGTGGGCAAGCTGGCCCACGGTTGTCCTGCCGCGAACGTGGCCGCGATGGCAAGCGCCAGGCTGGACTTGCCCGTGCCACCGTCAGCGCCAAGCAACGTCACCACTCGGCGCGGGATAATGCGTTCGACGGCGTATTGCACGGGGGGCAGCGTTCGCCCCATGAAACCTTGCAGGTTGACCACCTCAAGGGTTGGCTTGCCCGCCTCGGCCAATTTGATTACGGCACCGTCCACGGCGCGCGGAATGTCGTTGTACCGCGCGCGCCATCGCCCCATGTCGCCCTTGTCGGGCATGGCCTGCATGCACCCGCGCAGGAACTCGATGACCTTGCCCGGCCTCATGCCATCGTCAATCAGGCGGAACGCAATGGACGTGCTGGCGTCGTGCAGGTTGTCGGCGGCCATGAACTCCTGCACCAGCGCTTGCGTGCTGTGCGCGACTGTCGGCGTCGTGGTGTCGCTGGTCGTGGTCTGGGGCGTCATGGCTGCGATGTAGCGCGCCACGGCCTCCGGACGGGCCATGATTGGCGAGTCATGCCACACGTTGCCGGTCACGGTCAGCCATCGGCCGCCGTTGTAAATTTCGCGATGACCGGATTTCTTTGGGCAACCGTCGGGCAAGGTTCCCAGCGTGAACATGCGGTAGCCGGTGCCCGATGGTGATACCTCGGTGTAGGTATTGAAGTCGGTGATGTGCTGTTGCGCCCAGTCCGCTACCTCGCCGGTCGTGGGGTCAATCGCGTGATCCATGTCCACGCCCACGATGTCCAACTCAGGGGCCAGCACGAACCCGATGCCAGACAGTGCCGCGTTGGCGTCGTATGCCGCCACGGCTGCATCAAAGCTCATCCATCGCGCAGGGTTTTTCTGCCACTCGGGCAAAGGGCCACCGTTTGGCGCCTTGGGCACCTTGGTCGGTTTTCCGCCCGCGCGTTTTTGCTGGTACTGCCAGACAATCCACCGATCCGCGCCGGTCAGTTCTTCGGGCAGATCGCCGGTTGGGGTGAACGTGCGCGCACTCATCGCCGCACCGCCTTGCGCTTCTTGCGCTCGAGCTTGGCCAGATAGCGGCGAAAGCGCCGCGTTGACATTGGATCACGGCCGTGGGGCAGTAATTTCAATAATCTGCACTGGTCGGTTTCGTCGGCCGCGGTCACACCGGGTATTGGCCGCGTGGTAACCTTGCGTTGCAGTCCGCCGCCAATGGTCTGCGCCTTCTCGAAGCCCGGCCCAGCAGCCGGGCTTTGTTCGTCCAGAGGATTCATTGCGCGTCATCCTTTGCCGGCTCGGCAAGCAACTGGCGCAATCCTTCCGCCATGCGGCGAACCTCCGCCCGGTCAATGAGACACTCTTGGCCCGCAACTGCCGCTTCACGAAATGGCAGGGTCAAGACGTGCAGGTTCCAGCACGCGGTCTGAATGTCAGAGTCGATTTGCCGGCGTGTGCGCTGGCAGTGCCCGCGTGCGGCCATCTCTGCCGGATTCATGCGGCGTCTCGCATTGGCTCGACGCGGTTTTTCTCAAGCCATTCCTCAATGTCAGCCACGCGATACAGCACGCGACCGCACACGCGCAAGAATGGGGGGCCGACACGACGGCGACGCCAGCGTTCAAGCGTGATTGGCGCACGATGCAGTAGCGCGGCCGCTTCATTGCTGGTGATGTTTTCTTGTGGTGAAGCCATGACGTTTGCCTGTTTGTAACGGTAAACGCATGTTTTCGTGCCTGCCGGATTGTCTACTAGATGCCATTTATCAATCCGGTTCGCGCGCCTCACGCGTCGCGCGCAGATATTCCAGGTGGATTGCCTTCACACGCGAAAAGCTCAAACGAAACGCGCACGCCGCGCGATGGCGTGAATCCGCAAGCGGCACACCTGCCGCGCGTAGCTCTTCAACAGCCGTATAGACGTCCATACCATGAGGCGAAAGAGGCGGATGCGCTGGCGCGATCCCCGCCGCACGCGCGCGTTCGACACTGGCCGCCAAGTGGTCAAAAATGCGCGCAGCCTCCTCACACTCGGCCGCTGTTGGCTCATGGCGCAGCCTGTGCGCCAGTTCTGTCAGCGCTTCGCGTACGTCACCAGCGCCGGCGCGTGCGGCTAGCATCTTCAACAGCGGAAGCCTTGCCATGATGCACTCCGATAGCCCCAAAAGAACGCCACGGCAACACAGCGGGGCTTCTGTGCGTTCGGCCAGCGGGCCTAGCCGTGGCGCCCACGTCACACGTCGCGACCGTTCACGTCGTGTTGTTCGATCCACTCCAGGCGTCCGTTTGCATCGTCCGCACAAACCCCCAAAGCCAAAGCCAGCCCCTCGCGCGTCATGGCGGTAAACGGCTGGGGTTCGTCGTGAGGCGTATTGCTGTCACGTACCGCATCGGCAATGTCTTCATCGGCACGCAACAGGCGGGCTATCGTGCAAATTGCCGATACGTCGCGGCGCAGGTACTCGACGTGGTGACGGTATACGTGCGGCAGGTGGTCAAAACAGCCATCCGGCCACAGTTGCTTGCAGTGCGAATTGCGCGGCATGTCGGTCGTTGGTTGGATCGGTTGGGTTACGCTTGTCTTTGCCATGATTGACCTCCTTTGCAGGTCGGTTTGTGGAAGGTCAGCCGGTACGTGGCTTCGTGCCGGCTGACCGCTTTGAAAACTACCGCCGCGCACGACGCAACGGCACCACTTTGGTGCCGGGCGCCAGCAGGCCGCGCAGCCGGGCCAAGGCCGCGCGCTTCTCGGCCAAATATCCATGCTTGTCGTAGTAGCGAGCCTGTACGCCGCCCAAGCCGTGGCTTTGCAGCTGCGCGCGCGTTTCCATCGGTACACCGGCGGCCGCAAGGCGAGTCTCCACCGTGATGCGCATCTCGCCAGGCGTGAACGTCGTTTCAACCTCGCCGGCCTCGACCATTTGCGCCGCAACGCATCGCATGAGGCTTCGCAGCGTGTGGTAGACGGCCGCATGCGCGCCACCGTCCACGCTGAACAGGAACGGGCCGGCGTCACCGTGCAAGCCATCCAGTGCCGCCAGTGCATCAGGAATCAGCGGCACCACATGCACACGCGCAACCTTGCGCCGGCCTTTGGGGTCGTGCAGCGTGATTGTGTGTTCGTCGGCGTCAAAATCTGCGGTCGTGAGCCGTGCCAGTTGCTTGACGCGTTGGGCTCCCGTCAGCAGGTGGAACCGCAACAACGCGCCGTGTGGATCGGTCATTGCCTCGATGCGCCGCCAGTAGGCCGACAGCTCCGCCAGGGACAAGGCCCGCTTGTCGTTCGGTGCGCTCAATTCCTTGGGCCGGTGAATCGTGGCCATGTCGCGCGCGATGTTGACGATATGCGAATACGGCCGGTACAGGTCGGCCGTCATGGCATCACCACGCGAAGCCACCGCCGCCGTGTACGCGGCCCGGATATAGGCGCGGATCTTCTCTGCCTGTCGCCATTGGCCGGCCTTGGTCAGCCGGTTGGTGATCCGCACCAGGTCATCCAGCGTCACCGCCGCGGCCGGCAGTGCCCACAGCTTCGCGAACGGCACTTCAACGCAGTGATGCAAGCCTGTCTCGACTGCGCGCGCGCTGTTTTTGCCTGCCCGGCGCAACTGCGCCACATAGGCGCCCATCAGTCCACCAAAGGTTGCAGCGTCGCGCTTGCGCTTGGCGTCTGCCGCCTCACGCGTGGCTTTGGCTTCGGCATGCGGGTCGTGGCCGCCGTCGATCTGTCGACGCAACTTTTCGGCCGCTTCGCGCGCGCTGGTCACCGAATGCGGACCGAAGTCACCAATGCGATGGCGCACCTCGCGACCGCTTGCATTCGTGTACGCCAGCAGGAACGTGCGCTTGCCGGTGGCCGTCGTGCGCAGTGCAAAACCACGTACAAACGACTGACGCGGGCCGCCCTGAACATCAAAGTCCAGACGGTAGCCGCGGGCCGGTATTTCACTTGAACGCACGCTCGCATCAGTGAACCGAAAACGCGCCATGGCCTAGTCCCCGTGTCAAAAATGTAAGGTAGATGTAAGGTTGTAAGCGGTATTTGTATGATGGGACGTGATGGATTTAATCCCTGTGCGTGATGATGATAGCTACTTGCACCAACGGTTTCAAGATACTTACATGCGGCATGTGATGGCATGTGCCATGCCGTATTTTGGGGACTGAAAATCCCTGTGTCCTTGGTTCGATTCCGAGTCTGGCCACCATTTTCAAGCACAAGGGCCGAAGGCGACTTCGGCCCTTGTGTCGTCTGGCTGATCCAGAGCCGCACGCGCATTGCGCGGCGCCGATACAATCGCGGCATCGTTGATTGCCGGAGCCATCACATGCTTGCCGCTTTTTCCGTCGCCCCCGCCGGCGGCCGCGCCGATG
>DASVGR010000026.1:0-12836 GCA_036379395.1 Rhodanobacteraceae bacterium
GCGCCGGTAAGCGTGGCCTTCTCGGCCTTCCAGATCTCCTCGAGGTCGTTGAACTCGCGCTCGAGCTTGCCGATCTCGGTCTCGAGGTCGGCCAGGCGCTGCTTGGACTCGCTGTCCTTCTCCTTCTTCAGCGCCTCACGCTGGATCTTGAGCTGGATCAGGCGCCGCTCCATGCGGTCCATTTCCTCGGGCTTGGAGTCGATCTCCATGCGGATGCGACTCGCTGCCTCGTCCATCAGGTCGATGGCCTTGTCCGGCAGCTGGCGATCGGCGATGTAGCGATGCGAGAGCGTGGCCGCGGCGACGATCGCCGGGTCGGTGATCTCGACGCCGTGGTGCACGGCATAGCGCTCCTTCAGGCCGCGCAGGATGGCGATGGTGTCCTCGACCGAGGGCTCGCCCACGAACACCTTCTGGAAGCGGCGCTCGAGCGCGGCGTCCTTCTCGACGTACTTGCGGTACTCGTCCAGCGTGGTGGCGCCGATGCAGTGCAGCTCGCCGCGCGCCAGCGCCGGCTTGAGCATGTTGCCGGCATCCATCGCACCATCGGCCTTGCCGGCGCCGACCATGGTGTGCAGTTCGTCGATGAATAGGATGACGCGACCTTCTTCCTTGGCCAGATCCTTGAGCACGCCTTTCAGGCGTTCCTCGAATTCACCACGGAACTTGGCGCCGGCAATCAGCGCGCCCATGTCCAGCGCCAGCACACGCCGGTTGCGCAAGCCCTCGGGCACTTCACCCTTGACGATGCGCTGCGCGAGGCCCTCGACGATGGCGGTCTTGCCCACGCCGGGCTCGCCGATCAGAACCGGATTGTTCTTGGTGCGCCGCTGCAACACCTGGATGGTGCGGCGGATTTCCTCGTCGCGGCCGATCACCGGATCGAGCTTGCCGGACTCGGCGCGCGCGGTCATGTCGATGGTGAATTTTTCCAGCGCCTGGCGCTGGTCCTCGGCATTTTCCGACTGCACTTTTTCGCCGCCACGCACCTTGTCGATGGCAGCTTCGATGTTGGCCTTGGTCGCACCAGCGGCCTTGAGCGCGCGGCCCACTTCGCCCTTGTCGTCCAACGCGGCCAGCACGAACAATTCGCTGGCGATGAACGCGTCGCCGCGCTGCTGGGCCAGTTTGTCGGTCAGGTTGAGCAGGCGATTGAGCTCGTTGCCGACGTTGATGTTGCCTTCCTGGCCGGACACGCTGGGCAAACCGGCCAGCGCAGAATCCAGCTGCTGCTTGAAAGCGCCCACGTTGACGCCGGCCTGCGCCAACAGCGGCGTGGTCGTGCCATTTTGCTGATTGAGCAGCGCCAGCATCACGTGCACCGGTTCCAGCATGTTGTGGTCGTGGCCGACGGCCAGCGATTGCGCGTCGGCCAACGCCTGCTGGAAACGCGAGGTGAGTTTGTCCATCCGCATGAGCGTTGTCCCTCCGGGAATTGGGCGGCCAAATGCGCCGCGACTTTCAAGAAGTGCGGCCACGGCATGCCATTGCAAGGGGGAACGCTGATCGAATCGGATGCAGTGCGCGTGGATATCCCGACAGTTCGAGCCTTGCCCTTGTAGGAGCCCGCCTGCGGGCGAAAAGGGCTTGCCTTGAACCCGCATCAAGCCATCGCGCGCAGGCGCGCTCCTACATGAATATCAAGCGACAGGGCCTTTGTAGGAGCCCGCCCGCGGGCGAAAGGGTCTTGCCACAAGCCAGCATCGGGCCATCGCGCGCAGGGACTGCAGCGGCCGGGGCCGTCTTCGAACTCAGGTCTGGCGCACGATGAGCGAGGTCGGCATTTTTTCCGACGCCGCCACGCGACCGTCCACCAGCGCCAGGATCTTGCGCGCCAGCAAGGCGCCGCCGTCAAGCCAGTTTTGCCGCACCGAGGTCAGCGGTGGCGTGAAGGCGGCGCCCAGCGGGGTGTCGTCGTAACCGATCACGGACACGTCTTCGGGCACGCGCACCCCGTGTTCGCGCAGGGCGCGAATGGCACCCATGGCCAGCAGATCGGAGCACGCGAACACGGCGTCGAAAGCGGTCTTGTCGGCCAGCAGCGAGTCGATGGCGCCGGCGCCGGCATCCATCGTCCAGCCATTCGGCGTGACGCATGTCGGCCCGATGCCACGCCGCGCCAGCACGTCGCGGAAGCCACGCAAGCGCTGCGCCATTTCAGCGTGGTCGGCATTGCCGACGAAGACCGGTCGGCGGCGGCCCGTGGACAGCAAATGCTCGGCTGCGCTGGCACCACCATGCACGTTGTCCGAACCGACGATGACATGCGCATCGCCATCGGTACCGGCACCCCAGACCACCAGCGGCACGCCCATCTCGTCACACAGTTTCACCGAGCTCTGGTGCGCGCCCTGACCCAGCAGAATGACGCCGTCGGCGGCATGGATGAAGCTTTCGGTCATGCCCTGCCGGGTGGTGAGCAGCACGCCATAACCGACGCCGGCCAGTTCCTGCGCGATGGCGCCCAGCAAGGCCAGCGGGTACGGATCGAGCATGGTGCGCCCGGCCGACGGCGTCATCTCGACGATGGTGGCAATGAGATTGCTGCGCTGGCGGCGAAAATTGCGCGCGCTGACGTTGAGCCGGTAACCGCGATCACGCGCCAGTTGCTGGATGCGTCGGCGCGTGGTTTCGGCCACCAGCGGGCTGTCGGCCAGCGCGCGCGACACGGTGATCTTGGACACCCCGGCCGCACGCGCAAGGTCGGCCATGGTGGGGTTGCGGCGCATGGTGCGTGCCGGCGACTTGCCCGCTTTCACATCCTCGCTCTTGGCGCCATCAGTCACCGCATCACTCCCAGTCAAAACGCCTGCCCATGGTTTGACATGCTAACAGCAAGCCATCCGGGGGCGGCATTGGCCGGGCATATGTTATCGGTAACTTGACACCGGTATCATTTTGTCCATAGATTGAAATCCAGCCATCGCTCCAATCGCGAACTTTTGCCGAGGATCCACAGCAGTGCAGCCAGTCATGTCCTCCGACGAGGCATCCGTGCCAAGGCCCGATGATGCCGTTCCACCGCCCGATCCGTGGCGCGTGACGCATGTGTCCAAGGGCCACGGGGAAGCCAGCCATTACGCCAGCGTGCTGGCCCTCGGCAACGGCCACATCGGCGTGCGCAACGGGCTGGGAACTTCGGCCGATGCGGGTCGTGCCACCTACCTGGCCGGCCTGTGGGAACGCTCATCCATCGACTATCACGAACGCTTCCCCGGCTTCGCGCGGCACGACGACACGCGCGTGCCGGTCGCCGACGGCACCACGCTGGATTTGCACCAGGGCAACGACGCCCGTGGTCTGGCCGAAGGTCAATGGCTGGACGCCGAATGGACGCTCGACATGGCCACCGGCCTGTCGCGCTGCGTGCGCCATTGGCGTGCCCCCGACGGCGGCACGCTCACTGTCACCACCGAGCGCCTCGTTCCGTGGACCAACGAACCATTGCTGCTGATCCGCTGCCGCATCCTGTCAACTGGTTACACCGGTCCGCTCAGCGTGGACTCCGCCCTGCTGGTCGACACCGCAGCCACCGGCCAAGGCGATGATCCACGCATTGGCCTGCACGGCGCACAGGCCCTGGCCGCCAGTCACGCGCAGGCCGATGCCACGAGTGCCAGCCTCGGACAAACCGCCCGCGTCAGCGGCATCCACATGGCGTGCCTGCAAAAACACCGTCTGCCCGATGACGCTTTCCATTTCGCGCACGCGGTCACCGGCGCCGACGGCGTGCATCAATGGTTCACCGCCGACATCCGCGACGGACAGACTCTCACGCTGGAAAAAGCCGTCGCCTACGCCACCGGCCGGGCCGATGCCGACAATGCACATGCCGCGCTGCTGCATGACGCCGGGCACATCACAGAGCAGGCACTGGCCACGCCATTCGACGCCCTGATCACCGCGCAAGCCAGGCGTTGCACCGCTTTTTGGCAAGCCGCCGACCTGGCCATCGACGGCGACGCGGCCAGCGAACAGGCCTTGCGCCTGGCCCTGTTCCACGCGCGCCAGGCCGTGCCCGTGGACAGCGCCATCAGCATTCCGGCCAAGGGTCTGACCGGCGAAGGCTACGGCGGTCATCACTTCTGGGACAGCGACGTGTATCTGCTGCCGGCACTGGTGACGCTGGCCCCGCATGCGGCGCGTTCGATCCTGGCCTTTCGCATCCGTACGCTGGACAAGGCGCGCGCCCACGCGCGCGAAATGAACCATGCACGCGGCGCGCTGTATCCGTGGCGCACCATCGACGGCGACGAGTGCTCGGCCTACTTTCCGTCCGGCTCGGCGCAATACCACATCAACGCCGACATCGCCTATGCGCTGCAGTTGTACGTGGAAGTCAGCGGCGACGATTCGATCCTGCTCGAAGGCGGCGCCGAGATGCTGGCCGAAACCGCACGCATCTGGCTCGACATCGGCAGTTGCAACCCGCGCCGCGGCAATGCCTTCTGCATCTGTCAGGTCACCGGCCCGGATGAATACAAAGTGCTGGCCGACAACGATTACTACACCAACGCCATGGCGCAGCGGCATCTGGCGTGGGCTGCGCGGACGCTGGCATGGCTGGTCGATCAACATCCCGACCAGTACGCGCAACTGGCATCGCGCATCGGCTTGCACGCGGACGAACCCGCCGCTTGGCAGCGCGCCGCCGACAGCATGTATTTGCCCACCCCGGATCCACGTCTGGGCGTATTCGCGCAAGACGACACGTTTCTCGATCGCCCCCGCCTGCCGGCAACGCTGGCCGAACGCACCCATGGTCGGCCGTTGCTGCTGGATCTGCATCCGCTGACGATTTATCGCCATCAGGTGTGCAAGCAAGCCGACGTGTTGCACGCACTGGCGCTGGCCGGCGACGGGATTTCGCAACCGCGCCTGCGCTGCAATTTCGATTACTACGAAGCCATCACCACCCACGATTCGACCTTGTCACCGCCCGTGTTCAGCCTCGCCGCCGGGCGCACCGGCAACACGCGCAAGGCACTCAAATACCTCGACGACACCTTGCGCATCGACTTGGCCAACAGCCACGGCAACACCTCGCACGGTGTGCATCTGGCCGCCATGGCCGGCAGCTGGCTGGCGTTGACGTGGGGCCTGGGCGGCTTTGCCGGCACCGGCAACGAACCGACGTTTGCGCCGCAGTGTCCCGCGCGCTGGCGCGGCTACCGCTTCGGCCTGACCTGGCGCGGTCGGCAATTGCACGTGGCAGTCACGGCCATGCAAGCCACTTACGAGCTGATCAGCGGCGATGCCCTCGATATCCGGCATTACGGCCAGCCATTGCACCTTGAACCGGGCCGGGTGCAACGCTGCGCCATCCCCGCCAGCCGTCTGTTTCCGGCCGCGTTCAAGGCTTTCATCTTCGACCTTGACGGCGTGCTGGCCGATACCGCCAGCCTGCATCTGGCCGCATGGAAGGCATTGGCCGAGGCCGAAGGTCTGGCCTTCGACGACACCCTGGCCGCACGCCTCAAGGGCGTCGACCGCATGGGCTCGCTGGACATCCTGTTGCAGGCATCCAACCGCACTTGCACGCACGACGAAAAAGTCGCCATGGCCATGCGCAAGAACGCGCACTACGTGCAACTGATCGACCAGCTTGGCCCCGAAGCCCTGTTGCCCGGCGCGCTGCAAGCCTTGCACGAGATACGTCGCGCCGGCCTCAAAACCGCATTGGCATCTTCCAGCCGCAACGCACCACATCTGCTCGAACGCCTCGGCATCGCGCCGCTGTTCGACTTTGTCGTGGACGCCGCCTCGCTTGGCCACGGCAAGCCCGACCCGGAGATTTTTCTCGCCGCCGCACAGGGCCTCGGCCTTGCGCCCGAAGCCTGCATCGGCGTGGAAGACGCCGCCGCCGGCATCACCGCCATCCACGCCGCCGGCATGGCCGCCATCGGCATCGGCGACGGCACCGAATTGGACAGCGCCGACATCACGCTGCCCGCCATGGACGAGTTTGATGTCAGGGATTTCGCCATCGACACACAAACATCGACACAGGCATCCAGCCTGCCGCCGAAATAACGACTCAATCATCCACTCAAGTGGGGGAGCGCATCAAAATGAATACCTCGCATCTCGCGCGTCACGTCCTGCCAGCCGTGATTCTTGCCACGCTGGCGAGCACATCGCTGGCGGCCAACGCGGCCGTCCAGACGTCCAATCAGCAAGCCCAAATCACTTCCGCCAAAAGCAAGGCGGCGCAGCAATCGAACACGGCCACCACGCTCGATTCGGTCGTGGTCACCGGCTCGGCCAGCGTCGGCGGCGTCAAGCAGCTGGACGCCAGCTACGCCATCACCTCGCTGTCGCAATTCGCCATCAAGGACGTCAACCCTTCCAGCACCGCCGACCTGCTCAAGGCCGTGCCCACCATCTGGGTCGAATCGACCGGCGGCCAGGCCGGCGCCAACGTGTTCGTGCGCGGTTTCCCCGGCGCCGGTGACGCGCGTTTCGTGTCGACCGAACTGAATGGCTCGCCACTGTTCGGCACCTCGGGCCTGTCGTTCATGAGCACGCCCGACCTGTTCCGCATGGACGACACCATCAAGCGCGTGGAAGTGTTGCGCGGCGGCCCCAGCCCAATCTTCGCGGCCGGCCAGCCTGGTGCCACGGTCAACTTCATCCAGAAGGACGGCACCGACACGCCATGGGGTGCCGGCTCCGTGCGCGCCACGCTGGGCCAGAAGGGTTATCGCCGTCTGGACGTCTATTGGGGCGGTGAACTGGGCGACAACTGGTACCTCGCCGGCGGCGGCTTCGCGCGCCAGGGCGACGGCGTGCATGACGCGCAATACGACATCAACCGCGGCGGCCAGTTCGATGCCATCCTGACCAAAAAGTTCGATGACGACGCCGGCTCACTGGCCTTCTACGGCCGCCACACCAACGACGACGACGGCTTTCTGACCTCGGTGCCGATGGTGTCGGTGAACGGCAAACTGCATCCCATGTCGCAGTTCGATCCGCGCAGCGACACCCTGCTGGGCAACGACATTCGCCACACCACGATGGAAGTGTCACCGGGCACACCGCCGGGCACGCGCAACGTCGATCTGGCCAAGGGCCGCGGCATCAACCTGTCGGTGTTCGGCTCCAAGTTCAACCTGAAATTCGGCGACGGCTGGACGATCAGCAACCACGCCAACCTGGTTGGCGGCAACGTGCCGACGGTCGCGTTGTTCAACGGCAACACGCCGCCCATGAGCGTGGGCGACTACATCGCCAGCTCCATCGCCACCGCCAATGCCAACCCGGACGTGGTCGCCGCGGCCGGCATGGCCACCAGCGGTACGGCCGTCTATACGCATGGCGGCGGCGCGGTCAATCCGAACGAACTGCTGCTGAACTCCGGCCTGTGGGTGGTCAACAAGCACATCCATTCGTTCACCGACGAAGTGCGCCTGAGCAAGGCATTGACCGACAACAACACGCTTACCTTCGGCGCGTTCTACGCCAACTACGGCACGCGCGACCAGTGGGATCTGGGCAACAACATCCTGACCACGCTGCAAAACAACGCGCAACTGGTGGATGTGACGTTGAACAACGGCGTAGTGGTGTCGCACAACGGTTTCAGCAGCCCGTCGTCGTACGCGTTTGCCGAAACCTGGAGCGGCCGCAACATCGCCGGCTACCTGAGCGACGAATGGGTGATCGGACCGTGGCGTCTGGACGCCGGCGCGCGCTGGGAGCATCAGCGCGACAAGGGCTACAGCGCCAACAGCACGACGGTCGATCTGGATGGCAATCCGGCCACGCTGTACAACAACGGCGCCTCGGTGCTGACCGGCACGCGCACGCAGTTCAATGAAAGCGCCAGCCACGTATCGTGGACGGCCGGCGCCAACTACAGCTTCACCGACCACATGTCGGCGTTCGTGCGCCTGAACTCGGGGCAGCTGTTCCCGATGTTCGACGACATCCAGGGCGGCACGCCGTCGATCCAGACGGTCAAGCAGTACGAGCTGGGCTTCAAGGCCGAAGACACGCATTACAGCGCGTACTTGACGGCGTTCTACAACAAGTTCAGCAACCTGCCGTTCCAAGCGTTCGTGGAGCAGAACGGGCAGCTGGTCAACGTGACCCTGGCCGGCGGCTCCAAGGCCAAGGGTGTGGGCGTGGACTTCACCTGGCGGCCGATCGCCGACTTCAGCGTGCACGTGACCGGCGACTACCTGAAGGCCAATTACACGAACTACGGCGACTATTCGGACAACCAGGTCGAACGCCAGCCGAAGCTGCTGTACCGCGTGACGCCGGCGTGGATGCTGCCCACGCACTGGGGCATGTTCCGCCTGTTCGCCACCTTCACCCATGTCGGCCAGCGCTACGGTGACATTGCCAACGACCAGATCCTGCCGTCGTACCACACCATCGACGCCGGCGCGGAGCTGGCCGTGGGCGACCACTGGGACTTCCGCCTGGACGGCCGCAACATCACCGACACGCTGGCCTTGACCGAAGGCAACAACCGCGCGGCGACCGGCGGCGCGGCGGCCAGCAGCATCATCTACGGCCGCTCCATCTTCGGTCGCATGTACACGCTGTCGGCCAAGTACAGCTTCTGACACCAGAGGCTTTTTTGCCGGACAAGCCGCCAACCTGGCTCCCCTCCCCTGCGTTGGCGGCCTGCCCGGCCCTTTGGTTTACAGTTTTGATGCATGCACGTTCCACCCATGAACGCGCACCATGCCTTGCCCAGTGAGCTGACCATGACGTTTTCCCACGGCCACACCTCGCCCGACGCCATCGTCGAAACCGACATCCCGGCGCGCCTCGACCGCCTGCCATGGTGCGGCTTTCATACCTTGGTCATCGTCGCGCTGGGCATCACCTGGATTCTGGACGGGCTGGAGGTGACCCTGGCCGGCGCGGTGTCGGGCGCGCTGGAATCCAGCCCCGTATTGCATTTGACTGACGCACAGGTCGGCCTGTCGGCCAGCCTGTACCTGGTCGGCGCGGTCGGCGGCGCGGTGTTTTTCGGCTGGCTGACCGACAAGCTGGGGCGCAAGAAGCTGTTCAGCATCACGCTGGGCTTGTACCTCGTCGCCACCGCGCTGACGGCCTTCAGCTGGAACGTGGAAAGCTTCGTCATTTTTCGCCTTTTGACCGGCGCCGGCATCGGCGGCGAGTACGCGGCCATCAATTCAGCCATCCAGGAGTTGATCCCGGCGCGTTATCGCGGCCGCATTGACCTCGCCATCAACGGCAGTTTCTGGATCGGCGCGGCGCTGGGCGCGCTGGGTGCCGTGATCATGCTCGACCCGCATCTGCTGCCGGCCGACATGGGCTGGCGCGCGGCCTTCGGCATCGGCGCCTGCCTGGGGTTGATCATTCTGTATCTGCGCCACTTCTTGCCCGAAAGCCCGCGCTGGCTGATGGTGCACGGACGCGTGGACGAGGCCGAGCACATCCTCGCGCGCATCGAGCAACGCGCCGGCATCACCGATGTGCCCGCCGACTTGCCGCGCTGGCGCCTGCGTCGTCACGACACGCGCGTGCTCGACGTGCTGCGTTCGCTGTTCAAGCTGTATCCAAAGCGCTCGCTGCTGGGCATCATCCTGATGGCTGCGCAGGCGTTTTTCTACAACGCCATCTTCTTCACCTACGCGCTGGTGCTGGGCCGTTTTTTTGGCGTGCCATCGGCGGACATCGGCCTGTACCTGCTGCCGTTCGCGGCCGGCAACGTGCTCGGGCCGTGGCTGCTGGGTCGCTTTTTCGACACATTGGGCCGACGCGTCATGATCACGCTCACCTACGCGCTGTCGGGCCTGCTGCTGGCGCTGACGGCGTGGCTGTTCGTCGAAGGCTGGCTCACCGCCACCGGACAGACCATCGCCTGGAGCGTGGTGTTCTTCTTCGCCTCGGCAGCAGCCAGCTCGGCATATTTGACCGTCGGCGAAAGTTTTCCGCTGGAAGTGCGCGCGCTGGCGATCGCCCTGTTCTACGCACTGGGTACCGGCCTGGGCGGCGTGGTCGGGCCGTGGTTTTTCGGCCTGCTGATCGGCAGTGGCGAGCGCACGGAAGTGGCGCAGGGCTACGTGGTTGGCGCGGTACTGATGCTGATCGCCGCGGCGGCCGCATGGCGCTGGTGCATCGCGGCCGAGCGCAAAAGTCTGGAAGACATCGCCGCGCCGCTGTCCAGCGACGGCTGACACGCCGCGCCCAGCCTGGCTGGATCAAACGCCGTCACGCGCGCGGATCAAGCCACACCAGGCTGGCAAAACGTCCGCTGCGGGCGCCCTCGCGGCGGTACGAATAAAAGCGTCCGTCGGCAAAGGTGTCGAAGCCGCCGCCATCGATCCGGCCCACGCCCAGCGCCTCCAGCCGACGCCGGGCCAGCGCGGCCAGATCGGCATGCCAATGGCCGGGACGGGTCGGCGCGAACGCCGTTCCGGCATCCGCATCGGTCGCCACGAAAGCCGCACGCACTTCTTCGCCCACCTCGTACGAAACCGCGCCGATACATGGCCCCAGCCACGCGCAAACATGCGCGGCCGGTGTGACCATGGCGGCCAGCGTGGCCTCCAGCACGCCGGCGGCCAGCCCCCGCCAGCCGGCGTGTGCGGCCGCGATTTCCCGACCGTCGTCGGCGGCAAACAGCACCGGCAGACAGTCGGCCGTCTGGATCGCCAGCACCGTGCCGGGAATGCGCGACACGGCGGCGTCAGCTTGCGGCTCGGCCGCTGTCGAAAGCGGGCCCAGCTCGGCGACCGTGGTGCCATGCACCTGACGCAGCCAGCGCGGCGGCGATGGCAGGCCCAACGCATGGCGCAAGGCGTCACGGTTGCTCAGGACGACATCGCGCTCATCGCCACTGTTGAGGCCCAGGTTCATGCGTGCATAGGGCGGTGCGGACACGCCCGGTCCATGCCGCGTGGTGACGGCCGCGCCCACGCCGCGCGGCGCCGGCCAGTCGGGAAACAACCAAGGATCGGGCATCGCTGTCATGCTGTCGTACTCGCTCAGTCGCGCGCGTGTGCCACGGCATCGGCGCGCAGGGTTTCGATCAGGGCCGTCATGTCGGCCGGCCGTTCGGCTTCGAACCGCATGTCCTCGCCGCTGACCGGATGCACGAAGGCCAGACGTTCGGCATGCAGCGCCTGACGGTGAAACCCGCGCAGCGCCGCCACCACGTCCGGCGAGGCTCCACGCGGCAAGCGCAGGCTGCCGCCGTACAACGGATCACCGACCAGGCCGTGGCCGATGTGTGCCATGTGCACGCGGATCTGGTGCGTGCGTCCGGTTTCGAGATTGCACTGGACAAGGCTGTGCGCGCGAAAACGCTCGCGCACACGGTAATGCGTCACCGCGTGCCTGCCGGCTTGCGCATCGCGCACGGCCTGGCGGATGCGGTCCTTCGGATGCCGGCCGATCGGCTCGTCGATGCTGTCGCCGGCGATCAACACGCCCTTGACGACGGCTTCGTACTGGCGCGCCACGTCGTGCCGCGACAGCATCGCCACCAGCGCCGTATGCGCGGGCAGCGAGCGCGCCACCACCATCAGGCCCGAGGTGTCCTTGTCCAGCCGGTGCACGATGCCGGCGCGCGGCAATTGCGCCAAGGCGGGATCGTGGTGCAGCAAGCCGTTCAGCAGCGTGCCGTCCGGATTGCCGGCACCGGGATGCACGACCAGGCCGGCCGGCTTGACCAGCACCAGCAGGTCGGCGTCCTCGTAACGGATGTCCAGTTCCATCGCCTGCGGCGCCAGTTCGACCTCGTCGGTCAAAACGGCATCCACGACCACTTCCTCGCCGCCATGCACGCGCGCGCGCGGACGGGCGACGGCGCCATCCACGCGGATCTGCCCGTCCGCCAGCCACGCCACCAGACGCGATCGCGAGTAGTCGGGGAACATTCGCGCCAGGGATTGATCCAAACGCTGTCCGGCCAGCTCCAGCGGCACCGCGGCATGATGTCGAATGCGACTCATGAACGCCTCCGTGGCAGCATGCCGGTTTCCGCTATCATGGCCCATCGCCCAGTCTGCATGTCATCTTCTCTTATGCGCGTCATCAAAATTGCTTGCATTGCCTCCCTTGTCCTGGTCCTGGCTTCCTGCTCGATGTTCAAGAGCCGGCCGAACCTCAACGCCCTGCCGGTGGCAAAGCTGTACCAGACCGGTCGCGACGCGCTGAAAAACGGCAACTACTCCTACGCCGAACAAGCCTACAAGCGTCTCATCGCCCGCTTCCCGTACGGCGACTACAACCAGCAGGCACAGATCGAGCTGGCTTACGCGCAATACAAGGACGGCAAACCGGATGACGCGTATTCCACCGTCAACCGCTTCATCAAGACCTACCCGGCGCAAAAGCATATTGCCTATGCGTACTATTTGCGCGGCCTGATCAATTTCGACCGTTCCGGACATTTCGCCCAGCGCGTGTTCGGTCGCGATTCACGCTCACGCCACGACCAGGGCTACCGGCTGGAATCGTTTGACGATTTCAGCAAGCTGACGCGGCGCTTTCCGGACAGCCGGTACACCAACGACGCGCGCCAGCGCATGATCTACCTGCGCAACGGCCTGGCCATGTTCGAGATCAACGTGGCCGAGTACTACCTGCGCACCAGAGCGTACGTGGCCTCCGCGCATCGCGCCAAGTACGTCATCCAGCATTACCAGCAATCGCCGGAAACGGGCGATGCACTGGCCATCCTGACGCGCAGCTACCTGGGCCTGAACGAACCCAAGCTGGCCAAGCAGACGCGCCAGGTGCTGGCGCTCAACTACCCGCACCATCCGTACCTGACCGATCCCAAGTGGCCGCATTCGGCCTCGACGCTGCGCCGCATGATTCCGTTCTCGGGGCATCACTGA
>DASVGR010000027.1:0-11328 GCA_036379395.1 Rhodanobacteraceae bacterium
CGCGCCACGTCGCCCCAGATGATCGGCGGTTTCACGCAGCGCGAGCCGTAGCTCTGTACCCAGCCGTGGCGGGTGAAGGCGAAGCCGTCGAGCTGCTCGCCGAAGTATTCCACCATGTCGTTGCGCTCGGGCTCGCCGTGCACCAGCACGTCGAGGCCGGCCGCTTCCTGCTGCTGCAGCACCTGGCGGATCTCGTCGGCCAGCACCTGTTCGTAGGCCTTGTCGTCGAGGCGGCCGGCGCGATGATCGGCACGGGCGCGACGCAGCGTTTCGGTTTGCGGGAACGAGCCGATGGTGGTGGTGGGCAGCAGTGGCAGCGGGCGCACTTCGGCCTGCACGGCGCGCCGGTGCAGATAGGCGGAGCGGCGTTGCGCCGCCTGCGCGCTGAGGCCGTGCAGGCGGGCGCGGACGTCGTTGCGCTGCACGCCGGCGGCGCTGGCACGGTCGGCGAGGCGAGCGGCCTGTGCCTGCAGCGCTTGCGCGGCCTCGTCCTGTCCGTCCAGCGCGCGGGCGTAGAGCCGTTGTTCCTCCAGCTTCTGCACGGCGAAGGCGAGCCAGCCGCGCAGCTCGTCGGGCAGGCCGGTTTCCTGTCCGGCATCCAGCGGCACATGCAGTAGCGAGCACGATGGCGCCAGCCACAGGCGATCGCGACCAAGCTTGTCCAGCGCCTTGTGCAGCAACGGCAGCACTTTGCGTGGCGAGCTGCGCCAGATGTTGCGACCATCGACGACACCGACGCTGAGCACGCGCTCGGCAGGCAGGGCGGCGAGCACCGCATCGAGCTGCTCCGGTGCGCGGGCCAGATCGATGTGCAGGCCGTCCACCGGCAATTCGGTGGCCAGCGCGAGGTTGTCGTCCAGCGCGCCGAAATAGGTGGCAAGCAGGCGCTTCGGCGACGCACCGAGTGCCAGCGCCGCGTACGCGGTGGCGTAGGCGTGGCGCGTGGGCGCGTCCAGGTCCAGCGTCAGGCAGGGCTCGTCCAGCTGCACCCAGGCCACGCCGGCTTCGTGCAGTTTTTCCAGCAGCGCGATGTAGGCGGGCAGCAATGCATCGAGCAGGGCCAGCGGATCGCTGCCGTCGGTGGTCTTGGCCAGTTTCAGGAACGATACCGGTCCGAGCAGCACCGGCCGCGCGTCCAGGCCCAGCGCCTGCGCCTCGCGCCATTCGGCCAGCGGCTTGTCGCCGGCGAGGCGGAAGCGCTGGCCGGCGTGCAGTTCGGGCACGAGGTAGTGGTAGTTGGTGTCGAACCACTTGGTCATTTCCAGCGCGTGCAAACCATCGCCGCCGCGCGCCATGGCGAAGTAGCCGGCCAGCGGATCGGCGGCGAGCAGGGCGCGGTAGCGCTCGGGCACGGCGTCGAACAGCACGGCGGTGTCGAGCACGTGGTCGTACAGCGAGAAGTCGTTCACCGGCACGCTGTCGACGCCGGCGTCGCGGGCCAGATTCCAGTGGCGTGCGCGCAGGTCGCGGGCGGTGTCGAGCAGGGCGGTGGCGTTGCCCTCGCGCCAGTAGGTTTCGAGGGCGCGCTTGAGTTCGCGTCGGCGACCCATGCGCGGAAAGCCGAGGCAGGTGGTGCGTGTCATGTGGAATTCCTCTTGCGTAATGGTGCAAAGAGGAACGAAGGGCGATTGCGTGCCGTGAGGCGGGCGCAAGCGTCGACCTTCGCCCCCGCGGGCGAACCGGGCCATATGGCAGGACTGCGTCGCCAGGCGACCGCCTTCCCGCCACGAAACCCAGGCCGGACGAGGCGCGGCCTTGCGGGGCGCGCTTCGGCCAAGGCAGGTCTTCGGGCTCGTGGATATGGCTCAGGACACCTGAGCCGCCTAATGCCCGCCGCTTCCCGAACCAGGTTTCCTGGCCCAGTGCGATGGCGGGGGTCGTTTCCACATACCGCTGCGGGGCAGCGCCGGATTCACACCGGCTTCCTTTATATCTTTTGATTCGAATCAAGAGATATATGCATCGATGCGGCGCAATTTAGCCGTCCATACGTCCGAAGTCAAACGTGACGGTCAAGGATGCATATGGCTTTTTGCCACATGTGGCCATCGCGCGCGGGGAGATGGCTCGTGGCTTTGCTTTTGTGGGGGCCCGCCGGCGAGGCGTGATGCGGGCGTGAAATGCCGTGTTATAGTCCGCGCCAAGCCATGGGGTGCCCGCGTCGCGGGCTGAGATGACACCCATCGAACCTGCTCTAGTTAGTACTAGCGAAGGAATGGTCATGAAGTGTTTTGTTGTTGCCGGCGCCCACGCGTGCCGGCGTTGCGACGGTCGGCGATGCGCCGTCGAAAGCGCCCTTGCGGTTGCCCTTGGCGGCGGTGCGTTGCGGTGGCCGGCATGACGGCGGCGTCGGCAAAACGCCCGCCGGTCGCGCTGACCGTGGCCGGCTCCGACCCCAGTGGCGGCGCGGGGCTGCAGGCCGATCTCAAGACGTTCACCGCGCATGGCGTGTTCGGCACGTCGGTGATCACGGCTTTGACGGCGCAGAACACGCATGGCGTGCAGCATGTGCAGGCGGTCGATGTCGATTTTGTCGGCGCGCAATTTGCCGGCGTGCTGGAGGATTTGCCGGTCGATGCCAGCAAGTCCGGCATGCTCGGCACGCGCGGACTGGTCGAGCAGGTGCTGGCCGAACGCGCGCATCGCGATTTGGGCTTTTTCACGGTCGATCCGGTGATGGTGGCCACGTCCGGGCATGTCTTGCTGGAGCGAGATGCCATCGAGCTGGTGCGCGGGCCGCTGCTGCAATGCGCCGACCTGGTCACGCCCAACCTGCCCGAAGCGGCACTGCTGCTTGGTCCGCGCGAGCCGCAGGCGCGGAACCCGACCGCCATGCAACGGCAGGCCGAACGCCTTCTGGCGCGTGGTGCGCGTGCCGTGTTGCTCAAGGGCGGGCACGGCGCGCAGGCTGTCGTCACCGACGTGCTGATGACGCAAACCGGCCTGCGCGAGGTGTTTCACCATCCGCGCGTGGCCAGCGCCAACACGCACGGCACCGGTTGCACGCTGTCGGCCGCGATCACGGCGAACGTCGCACGCGCGCGTCACGCCGATGGTGCAAGTCACCTGGGCGATACCGCGTTGTGCGATGCCGTGGCGTGCGCGCTCGACTATCTGGCGCGTGCGCTTGCCGGCGCGCGCGACTGGTCGCTCAGTTTCGATCCGCGCGGGGCGCACGGGCCCGTGGATCACCAGGTCGACATCATTCCCGTGTCCTGAAATGCCGGCGTGGCCGGAAACCCAACGAGGAAAAACCCATGACGGAATTAGCCGCCGGGCCCCTGACGCGCGCGTTGTGGCGCGAAGTGGCCCCCATCATCACGCAGATCGAAGCGCTGCCGTTTTTGCGCGAACTGGCTTCGGGCACGCTCGATGCGCATGCGTTCGTCACCTACATCACGCAGGACAGCTTGTACCTGGAGCGCTACGGCCGCGTCATGGCGCTGCTGGCGGCCAAGGCCACGCAGCGCGAGCAGACGCGGTTCTGGGCGGCATCGGCGTTGCGCGCGATTGCCGCTGAAGAACAGGTGCATGCCGCGTTGCTGGCTGATGCACGGCTGGCGCCGGTGCGTGACGTGCTGGCGCAGGACGCGGCCTGGCGTTCGCCGTCGCCGACGACGCTGGGCTACGTGTCCTATCTGCAGGCGCGGGTGGCGCTGGATGCCTATGCCGTCGGCGTGGCGGCGGTATTGCCGTGTTTTTGGGTGTATGCGCATGTCGGTGCCGGACTGGCCGCGCAGGCCGGGCGGATGGCTGCCGACCATCCGTATGCCGTGTGGATGGCCACGTATGGCGACGCGGATTTTGCCGGGGTGGCGTGCCAGGCGGTCGCCATCCTGGAAACCAATCTGGCGACGACCGATGCCGCCGGCCGCCGGCTGATGCACGAGGCATTTGCGCAGGCCTGCGTGTACGAGCGCCGCTTCTGGCAGGCGGCGCACGTGGTCGAATCGTGGGACGGCCTGCAGCGCGTGGCCTGACGGTCCAGATGTACGTGGGGCGCTGTCGCGGGCCATGCGGTGGCATTTGCGCTATGTTGCCCCATCCTTCGCGGTTGATTGATGCAATGAACAAGTTTTTCCTGATGGCGGCCAGCGCGCTGGTGTTGGCGCTGGCTGGTTGCGCCAAGGCCGAAGCGCCGCAAAAAAACGCGTCCGCGGCGCCGGCGGTGGCTGCGTCCACGGTCGAAAAGGCGCTGGCGGGCAACGGCCTGGGCATTGTCGGCAAGCTGGACGCGCCGGCCGGCTACCACGGTTTTGTGGCGATGTATCACGGCCGGCGCTTGCCGGTTTACGTGCCGCCGGATGGCAAGCACGTGTTGATCGGCAGCCTGTACACGTTGCAGGGGCAGGATTTGACCGGTCCGGCGATGCGCAAGGTGACCGACGCGGGCTTTACGCAAAAGCAGTGGAACGCGCTGGCCGCGTCGACCTGGATTTCAACCGGCAAAGTGGCGTCCGGGCGCGTGGTGTATGCGTTCATGGACACGCAATGTCCGTATTGCCATCGCCTGTGGCAGGCCGCGCAGCCGTACTTGGCGGCCAAGAATGTCGAGTTGCGCGTCATTCCGGTGGCGGTGATTTCGCAGGCCAGCCTGCCGAACGCGGCCGCCGTGCTGAGCGCGGCCGATCCGATCAAGGCCTGGGCCGAACACGAGACGCATCCCGGTCAGGCCGTGCCGGTGAGCGGCGCGCCGGCGTCCAACGTGTACGCCAAGCTGGGCGCCAACAACCAGCTGATGACGCGGCTGGGCTTTTACGGCACGCCGGGCGTGGTCTACAAGGACGCGCGTGGCCAGATCCACGTCGTGCGCGGCCTGCCGCCGGATGCGGCCGACGTTCGCGCGATTTTTGCCGATTGAGTTGAATGCCGGGCGGCAAGAGGTTGCCGCGCGGATGTTTCGGCCCGATCAATCGCCGAAGCGCGTCGTGACCTCGGCCCAGCGCGGCATCACGCTGGCCGCGCCGCGCCGTTCGGTGGCCATGGCGGCGGTGCGGTTGGCGCGGATGACGGCGGCGCGAAACGGTGCATTGTCCAGCCGCACCAGCGCGGCCGCGAGCGAGCCGCAAAAGGCGTCGCCGGCCGCGGTGGTGTCGATGGCGTCGACGTTTTCCGCGGCGAGGCGGTAATGCGGCGAGGCGTCGCCGTGGCGGTCGTCACCGTGCGACACGAACACGCCGTGTGCGCCCAGCGTGATGACGAGGCTGCCGGCGGTCAGTCGGCGCGCCAAGGCGTGCAGGCTGGCATCGTCCATGTCGGCGACGGCTTCGGCGGCAATCCCGGCGTCGGCAAAACGGCGTGCCAGTTCGGCAAACTCGCCTTCGTTCGGCGTCAGCACGTCGGCCAGTTGCAGCGTGGCGGCATCGACGTCGGCGTGCACGGGCGCGGGATTGAGCACCGTCAGCAGGCCGTGTTCGCGCGCCAGCGCCAGCGCGTGCGCGGTGGCATCCAGATTGTTTTCCATCTGCGCCAACAGCACGCGGGCGTCGGCCAGCAGCGCCGCCTGCCGGTCAAGATGCGCGACGGCGAGATGCTCGTTGGCGCCCAGCGCCACCACGATGCGGTTTTGTCCGCCATCCTCGACCACGATGCAGGCGGTGCCGGTGGCGTGGTCGGGCGTGACTTGCCAATGCCCGTCGATGCCCTCGGCACGCGCCAGTTCCGCGGCCGCGCGGCCCAGCGCGTCGTCGCCGTGCGCGCCGATGAAGGAGGTGGCCACGCCCTGGCGCGCGCAGGCCACGGCCTGGTTGAAGCCCTTGCCGCCGGGGCCGGTGGCAAAATCGTGGCCGCGCCGCGTTTCGCCCGGTGCGGGCGCGCGGTCGATGCGCCACACGTGGTCCTGATTGAAACTGCCGACCACGACAACCTGCGCCGCCATGCTCAGGCCAGCCCCGACATCGTGGTGTCACCGCGCTTGTGGCGGTAATGGAACAGCGGCACGAAGAAGATCACCATCACCAGCGCGTAGGCGGCAAAGCTCAGCCAGATGCCGCGCCAGTTCATGCAGATCTGCGTGGTGGCGTTGCACGCCGGCGTGGTGAAGAACGCGCCGATGGCCCAGCCGGCGATGAGGCTGCCGGCCACCGCGCCCACGCCGTTGGTCATGAACATGAAAAGCCCCTGCGCGCTGGCGCGGATTTCCGGCGCCGCGTGCTGCTCGACGAACAGCGAGCCGGAAATGTTGAAAAAGTCGAACGCCATGCCGTACACGATGCACGACAGCACGATCATCCACAGTCCGCTGTCCGGCGCCGGGTTGCCAAAGCCGAACAGGCCGAAGCGCAGCACCCAGGCCACCATCGACATGACCATCACCGTCTTGATGCCGAAGCGCTTGAGGAAAAACGGAATCAGCGCGATGAACACCACTTCGGAAATCTGCGAAATGGAAATGAGGATGGCCGAGTATTTCACCGTCAGCAGGTTGGCGTATTCGGGCATCTTGGCGAAGCCTTTCAGGAACGCGTCGCCGTAGGCGTTGGTCAATTGCAGTGCCGCGCCCAGCAGCATGGCAAAGATGAAAAACACCGCCATGTTGCGATTCTTGAACAGCACGAATGCGCGAATGCCGAGGCGGTCGACCAAGCCACGGCTGTTGTCGGCGTTCAGGCGTGGCGGGCAGGGCGGCAGCGTGAACGCGTAAAGGCCCAGCACCAGGGAGGCACCGGCGGCGATGTAAAACTGGCCCGGCGAGGCCTCGAAGCCCATCAGGCTGGTCGTCCAGGTGGCGATGATGAAGCCGATCGTGCCCCACACGCGGATCGGCGGGTAGGTCTTGACCACGTCCATGCCTTCGCCCTTGAGCGCGTTGTAGCAGACCGTGATCGACAGCGAGATGGTCGGCATGTAGAAGATCATGTTGACCAGCATCACCCAGAACATCAGGTCCGGGTCGCGCGTGTGCGGCACCAAAAACAGCATGATCGCGCCAAGGATTTGCAACGTGCCGTACAGCCGTTCGGCACGCACCCACTTGTCGGCGATGATGCCGGTGATGGACGGCATGAACAACGAGGCGATGCCCATGGAGGCGAAGATGGCGCCGAAACTTTCGCTCGACCAGCCCAGCGTGTGGAACCACCACGTGCCGATGGTCAAAAGCCACGCTCCCCAGATGTAGTACTGGAGAAAATTCATGACGGTGAGGCGGAATTTGAGCATGCGGATCCCCGTGCGACCGGGATATTCCGGGCGCTCATGAAGGCAGGTTAGATAATTGCCCGAAAACCGGCAAGCGTTGACGGATCGTCAGACCCGGCCCAGTGCCACGGCCACGCGCCTTTGCAACTCGGGCACCAGCTCGGCTTCGAACCATGGGTGATGCTTGAACCAGGCAAGGTTGCGCGGCGACGGGTGCGGCAGCGGCAGCAGGCCGTCGTCGATGTAGTCGCGCCAGTGCTCGACGGTTTCGGTCAGCGTTTTGTGGCAGCGCTCGCCCAGGATGCCTTTTTGCGCATAGGTGCCGATGACAAGCTTCAGCTCGACTTTCTTCAGCAGCGGCATCAACTTGGGATGCCACATTGGCGCGCATTCCGGGCGTGGCGGCAGGTCGCCGCCCTTGCCGGTGCCGGGAAAGCAGAAGCCCATCGGCACGATGGCCACGGCGTGCGGGTTGTAGAACGTTTCGTCGTCGATGCCCATCCATTGGCGCAGCCGCTTGCCGCTGGGGTCGTTGAACGGGATGCCGGTTTCATGCACCTTGCGCCCCGGCGCCTGGCTGATGATGATCAATCGCGAATCGGCGGCGGCCTGCACCACGGGGCGACAACCGTGCGGCAAGTGGGCCTCGCAGATGCGGCAGGCACGGATCTGGGCAAGCAGACGATCAACTTGGTTCGACATGGCGACACAACGGGCAACGAAGCCGTCATCATAAGCCGCCGGCCGCTCCCACAATGACGCCAGCTTTTCGTAGGAGCGCGCCCGCGCGCGATCAAGACTGCAAATCGGCATCAACCATCGCGCCCACCGTCCGCTCCCTCGTGATGGTGTCGGACGTCACGATCAAAACGCATCAAACGCCGCGCGTTGCCAACGACCTTGCGGGGCGTCGGCGGCACCGTCGAACGCCACTACGTCAAAGCGGCAGGTGAGGTTGGCGTAGCGCGTGTGCTCGCCCAGAAAACCTTCGGCGGCCAAAATCAGTTTTTCGCGCTTGCGCGGCGTGACCGAAGCCGACGCGCCGCCGAAACGCGCATCGTGGCGATAGCGCACCTCGACGAACACCAGTGCCTCGCCGTCGCGCATGATGAGGTCGATCTCGCCAAAACGCGTGTGGTAGTTGCGCGCGATGAGCTTCAGGCCGGCGCGTTCGAGATGCGCCAGCGCGCGGTCCTCGAACGCGTCGCCGACCTTGCGCATTACTGGCCGGCCGGCACCGTGGCGGCGCTGGCCGGTTGTGCCGGGCTGGTGGCGGCGGCCGGCAGCGTCGGGGCGCTGGAGGCGGCTGCCGGCTGGGTCATGGGCGAGCCCATTTGCAGGCTGCCGTTGAGTGGGTGCGCCAGACCGTTGTCGAAGCGCGCCCAGATCATGCGGCGCTGGATGTGGCCGAATGCGTCTTCGGTCAGGCGGCCGGTGGCACCGGGCAAGTAGCTGCCGGGATGGTTGCGCAAAAAGCCCAGATAGGGCACCAGCGACCACGCGTCCATGCCAAACGCATACAGCCGTGCGCTGGTGCCGCGCGCGGCTGGCGACAACGCGGCCAGGGCGCTGCGCGGCGGCAGGCCGGGCTGGGCGTCGAACAGCCACGGCGCATCGCAGAACGTCACGCCGTTCAGGTCGCCGTCGGCCACCTGATTGTCATTGGCAGCATAGACATGCGAGGTCGCGAACACCGGCAGGTTGATCTTGGCCAGATGCAATTGCGGCAGCAGCAGCCGCGCCTGCTCCGGGCGCATGCTGATGAAGATGCCGGTGGTCTTGGGATCGCCGATGTGCAGCGCCGCGATTTGCTGCGCGTAATCAACCTCGGCGGGATCAAGCGTGACGGTGTCGAGAATCTGCCCGCCGGCGCCGGTGAACTGCGTGGTGAACGCGCTGGCCGCGCGCTGCGCGAAACCTTCGCTGGAAACCAGCACGACGGCCTGCGTCAGCCCCTGCGACTGCATGTAGCGCGCCGCCTGTTCGGCGCCCACTTCGGGACGCAGGCCGAACTCGGTGACATTGGCGGGCGGCACGGTGTGGTCGTCGGGATGGTTGAGCGCCAGCACGGCGGCCGGCAGTTGCGGCAATTGCAGGATGGCGTTGACGGCGGCGTGCGTCAGCGGGCCGACCACTTGTGTGGCGCCGGCGGCGACGGCCTGCTGGTAGGCGGCCACGGCACCGGCCGGCGTGCCGGTCGTGTCATACACGGTCACCGGCGGCAGGTTGCCATTGCCGCTGGCCTGAAAATAGCTGGCGAAGAAGCCCTGGCGCACGGTATCGCCGGCGGCGGTCAACGGGCCGGAGAGCGGCAGGATCAGCGCCACTTTTTGTGGCAGCACGTAGCCTTCGATCTGGCTGCTGCCGGGCAGGAACGTGCCGACGGCCTGGTTCAGCGGCAGCGCCGGCGTGGCGACCTTGGCGCCCAATTGGGCCAGCGCGCGGGCAATCCACGGTTGCGCGGAATCGTCGGGTGGCAGGGCGGCGGCGTGCTGTTGCAGCTTGGCCACGCCGAGCGAGCCCAGCAGCTTGACCAGCCGCGCCTGGTTTTTGGCCTGCGCGTCGCCAGTCAATTTGCCATCCAGCGCGATGCGCACGTGGGCGGCCTGCCACGGTTTGCCGCTGGCGACCAGGGCGCGCGCGCGCAATTCCAGCGCACGGCGTTGCAGGGCATCGGGCAGGATGTCGGTGATCGATTGCGTCAGCGCCAGTGTGCGCGCCGGGTTGCCCTGCTTGAGCGCCACTTCGGCTTCGAGCAGGTCGTAATGCTGGGCATCGGCCGGGCTGAGCTGGTCGCGCTGGATGAGGCCCAGCGTGCGCGTCATCTGCGCGGGCGACTTGGCTTCGCGCCAGGCTTCGGCGGCCAGCAGGCGGTAGTGGTTGCTGTCGGTCGGGTATTGCGCGGCGATGCCCAGATAACCTTGCGCGGCCTGCGTGTACTGGCCCTGGTTGAACAGGGATTGCGCCTGCTGCGCCGCGGCGGTCTGTTGCGGGCTTTGTCGGGTCGAGGTGGTGACGCAACCGGCAAGGGCCAGCACCAGCAGCAGGCTTGAGAGGCGAAGTACGCGCATGGAAAGATTCCCGGGGCAAGCGCTGCCGTGCGGCAGCTGTTTGCGCGATGATAGCCGATCACGTTGTTTGGCCCGGAGATGCCATGAGTGTTGTTCAGCCAGGAACCCTGTGGGTCGTGGCCACCCCGATCGGGCATCAGGCGGACTTGTCGCCGCGCGCGGTCGAGGTGCTGGGCAAGGTGGCCGTGATCGCCGCCGAGGATACGCGCCACAGCCGGCCGTTGCTGGTCGAACATGGCATCACGACGCCCATGACGGCGCTGCACGATTACAACGCGCGCGAAGCCGTGGGCGGCCTGATCGAACGCTTGCTGGCCGGTGACGACGTGGCCGCGATCTCCGATGCCGGCACGCCGCTCATCAGCGATCCGGGTTTTCGGCTGGTGCGCGCGGCGCGTGACGCCGGCGTCCGTGTCAGCCCGGTGCCGGGTGCGTGCGCGGCCATTGCCGCGTTGTCGGTGGCCGGCCTGCCCAGCGACCGCTTCGTGTTCGAGGGTTTTCTGCCGCCCAAATCGGCCGCGCGCAAGACGCGCTTGCAGGAGCTGGTCAACGAGCCGCGCACGCTCATTTTTTACGAATCGTCACACCGCATTGCTGAAAGTCTGGTCGACATGCGCGATGTGTTCGGCGCCGACCGCGCGGCCGTGCTGGCGCGCGAGCTGACCAAACTGTTTGAAACCGTCATCGACCAGCCACTGGCCGCACTGGCCGAACGTGTGGCCACCGATCCCGACCAGCAGCGCGGCGAGTGCGTGGTGCTGGTCGCCGGCTGCGGTGACCGGGCCGACGCCAGACTGGCCGAAGGCCGCCGCATCTTCGCCATCCTGCGCGACGAACTGCCGCCAGCCAAAGCTGCCAAGCTCGCCGCCGCCATCAGCGGCGCGCCGCGCAAGGCGCTTTACGGCTGAGCCATGCTTCACGCAGGAGCGCGCCTGCGCGCGAAAATTTGCCTTGAAACAGGTACCTCCATCGCCTGCAGGCAGGCTCCTACGCGCGAATCCCCGACGTTTTGGCAGGAGCGCGCCTGTGACGCCGTGGTTTTTCGTAGGAGCGCGCCTGCGCGCGATGGGGCTGGCGTGATGCCGCGAATGTGTGCCCGATCGCCTGCAGGCAGGCT
>DASVGR010000028.1:0-13614 GCA_036379395.1 Rhodanobacteraceae bacterium
GCCGGCATCACGCCGGCCTCGGCCTGCTTGCGCAGGATGTTGGCCACGCGCTTGTTGGCGGCCGCGAGGCTGGCTGCCTCGGGACGCTCGGCAAAGGCCGCCACGGCGCGCAGGCGGCGATCGAAGTCGACGAAGGTTGTCGGTTCGACGGCCGCGACAGCATCGAACTGGCCGCGCGTGAAGCCTTGTTCGGCGTAATAGCTGCGCAGGCGTTCGTGGACGAAGTCGTTCAACTCGGCCAGCAGGACCATGCGCCGCGCGCCGGCGTCAAGCGGCGGCGCCTTGTCGTCTTTGGCTCTCTTTTTGCCATGCGCCAAGCCAGCGGCCAGCGCGCTGTCGGGGATCAATTCCAGCGCCTCGCGGAACAGCGCCGACAGATCCAGCTCGATGCCGCCTTCGATGAGCGTGCGCGCCAGGCCCAGCGCGGCGCGGCGCAGCGCAAACGGATCCTTGTTGCCGGACGGTTTCATGCCGACGGCGAAGATACCGGCCAGCGTGTCGACGCGCTCGGCCACGGCCAGCACGCGCGCGACGTCGCCCTGGGCGATGGCGTCGCCGGCGTGGCGCGGCAGGTACACCTCATCCAGCGCGTTGGCGACGGCCTCGGTTTCGCCCTGTGCGGCCGCGTAATAGCGACCCATGATGCCTTGCAACTCAGGGAATTCGCCGACCATGCGGGTCAACAAATCGCACTTGGCCAGGCTGGCGGCGCGCGTGGCCTGACCGGCGTCGACATCCACGCGCCCAGCGATGATGCGCGACAGCTCGGCCACGCGGCAGCTTTTGTCCCACACGCTGCCCAAGGCTTCCTGATAGGTGACGTTGGCCAGATCGTTTTGCAGATCCGACAGCGGCGTTTTCAGGTCTTCGTCGTAGAAGAAGCGCGCGTCGGCAAAGCGCGGGCGGATGACGCGTTCGTAGCCCTTGCGGATCTGCGCCGGATCTTTGGATTCGATATTGGCCACACCGATGAAATGCTCGGACAGCGCGCCGTCAGCGGCGTACACCGGCACGAACTTCTGGTTCGTTTCCATGGTGGTGACGAGCGCTTCCGGCGGCACACGCAGGAAGTCGCGCTCGAACGTGCAGGCGATGCCGACCGGCCATTCGGTGAGATTGGCCAGCTCGGCAAGCAAATCGTCGGACAGGCGTGGCGTGCCACCCTCGGCCACACGCGCCACTTCGGCCTTCACGCGCGCACGGCGCTCGGCCGGATCGGCCAGCACCTTGACGCCGCGCAACGTGTCCAGCCAGTGGTCGGCGTGATCAATGGCGACGGCTTCGGGATGATGGAAGCGGTGCCCGCGTGTTTCGCGCGAGCTGGTCAGGCCCATCAGTTCGACCGGCACCACGTCGGCGCCGTGCAGCACGACCAGCCAGTGCGCCGGACGCACGAAGCGGAAATCGTGGTCGCCCCAACGCATCGGGCGCGGAATCGGCAGCGCCTTGACGGCGTCCGCGATGATGTCGGGCAGCAAGGCGGCCGTCGGCTGGCCCGGCTGCACGCTTTTGTAGACAAACCATTCGCCCTTGTCGGTGGCTTCGGTTTGCAAGGCCTCGACGGCCACGCCGCACGAGGCGGCAAAACCGCTCAATGCACGCGTCGGCTGGCCGTCGGCATCGCGTCCGGCCTTGACGGCCGGGCCGCGCCGCTCGATGGCTTGTTCGGGCTGCTCGGTGGCCACGCCCGGCACGTACACGGCCAGACGGCGCGGCGAGCAATACACGCGCGCGTTGGCGACATCGGCCGCAACGCCCTGTTTGACCAAGCCATCAACAATGCCCTTGGCAAACGCGTTGGCCAGATCGTCCAGCGCCTTCGGCGGCAGTTCTTCGGTACCCAGTTCGACCAGCAGCGGCTTCACATCAGACATTGGCCGTCTCCTTGTTTTTCTTCAGGCCCGGGAAACCCAGTTTTTCGCGTTGCGCCACATAGGCTTCGGCGACCGCGCGCGAGAGCGTGCGCACGCGCAAAATGAACCGCTGGCGCTCAGTGACGGAAATGGCGCGGCGCGCGTCCAGCAAATTGAAGGTGTGGCTGGCCTTCATCACCTGCTCGTAGGCCGGCAGCGGCAGGCCCAGTTCGACCAGCCGCAAGGCTTCGGCCTCGCAGGTGTCGAACCACGGGAACAGCTTTTCGACGTTGGCCTGCTCGAAGTTGTACGTGCTCTGCTCAACCTCGTTCTGGTGGAACACGTCGCCATAGGTGACGGTGCCGTGCGGGGCGACCGTCCACACCAGGTCGTACACGTTGTCGACGTTTTGCAGATACATCGCCAGACGTTCCAGCCCGTAGGTCACCTCGCCCGTCACCGGCCGGCATTCCAGCCCGCCGGCCTGCTGGAAATAGGTGAACTGCGTGACTTCCATGCCGTTCAACCACACTTCCCAGCCCTGGCCCCAGGCGCCCAGCGTGGGCGATTCCCAGTTGTCTTCGACAAAGCGCAGGTCGTGCACCAGCGGGTCGATGCCCAGCGCCTTGAGCGAGCCGATGTACAAATCGAGGATGTTGTCCGGGTTGGGCTTCATCACCACCTGAAACTGGTAGTAATGCTGCAGCCGGTTGGGGTTGTCGCCATAGCGGCCGTCGGTCGGCCGGCGCGAAGGCTGCACGTAGGCCGCGGCCCACGGCTCGGGACCCAGCGCGTGCAAGAACGTGGCCGGATGAAACGTGCCGGCGCCGACCTCGGTGTCCAGTGGCTGCAACAACACGCATCCCTGCTCGCCCCAATAGCGCGACAGGGTCTGGATGATTTCTTGAAAGGTGGGCGCGGACATGGGTCGCCGTTTCACGTTGAAAAGCGCATTAGTATAACGAGGCTTGATGCACCGCCTGTAGTGGCGATCCGGGATACCCATGGCCTCACGACCGCAACCTCGCTCCATGCTGGGACGCAACGGCGCCCTGCGTCTGGATGAAATGCTCGCCGCGCTGGTCGTCGACGGCCACCTGACCGGCGAAGATGCCAAGCGCGTGCGCCTGACCGCCGCCGGCGCGCGCGCCGAAACGCGCCCGCACCCGCTGGTGATGATCGCCAAGGCCCATCTCGCCGACCGCCACAGCGCCGAAGGCCGCCCGCTGGGTCTGGAAGTGCTCACGCAATGGCTGGCCGGGCAGGCGCAGCTCGATTACCTGAAAATCGACCCGATGAAAATCGACGTGGCCGCCGTCACCGCCGTGGTCGGCCGCGCCTACGCGCAAAGCCACCACATCCTGCCGGTGCAGGTGACCCGCGACACTGTCACGTTCGCCACCAGCGAGCCGTTCGTCACCGGCTGGGCGACGGATTTGTCGCGCATGCTGCGCCGCGAGATTCGTCTGGTCGTCGCCAACCCGCAGGAAATCATGCGCTATCAGGCCGAGTTCTACGGCGTGCAGCGCTCCATCCGGCTGGCGCAGGACGCCAAGGGCGAGGCGCTGCCCAACGCGGCCGGCTTCAACTTCGAGCAACTGCTGCAATTGGGCGAAACCGGCGAGGTGGGCGCCGACGACCGCCATGTGGTGCACATTGTCGACTGGCTGCTGCAATACGCGTTCGAACAACGCGCATCCGACATCCATCTGGAACCACGCCGCGACACCGGCAACATGCGTTTTCGCATCGACGGGGTGATGCACAAGGTGTTCGAGCTGCCGATGCCGGTGATGACCGCCGTCACCAGCCGCATCAAGATCCTGTCGCGGCTGGACGTGGCCGAAAAACGCCGCCCGCAGGATGGCCGCATCAAGACGCGCTCCAAAAGCGGGCGCGAGGTGGAATTGCGCATCTCGACCATGCCGACGGCATTCGGCGAAAAAGTGGTGCTGCGCATTTTCGACCCCGACATCGTGGTCAAGGATTTCGCCCAGCTGGGTTTTTCCGACACCGAGGCGACCACCTGGCGGCACATGGTCGAGCGCCCCAACGGCATCGTGCTGGTCACCGGCCCCACCGGCTCGGGCAAGACCACCACGCTGTATTCCACGCTCAAGCATCTGGCGCGGCCCGAGTTCAACGTGTGCACGGTCGAAGACCCGATCGAAATGGTCTCACCCGAGCTGAACCAGATGCAGGTGCAGCCCGGCATCGACCTCACGTTCGCCTCCGGCGTGCGCACGTTGCTGCGACAAGACCCCGACATCATCATGATCGGCGAAATCCGCGACCTGGAAACCGCGCAGATGGCCATCCAGGCCGCGCTGACCGGGCATCTGGTGCTGTCCACGCTGCACACCAACGACGCACCCAGCGCATTGACGCGCCTGATGGATCTGGGGGCGCCGCACTACCTCATCTCGTCCACGCTGGCCGGCGTGGTCGCCCAGCGTTTGCTGCGCACGTTGTGCCCGCACTGCAAGGTGGCGGCCGCGCAGGATCCGGCCGCATGGGAAGCACTGACGCACGGCTGGGACATTCCGCTGCCTGAAAAAGTCTACGAGCCGGTCGGTTGTCTGGAATGCCGCCACACGGGTTTTCTGGGCCGCACCGGCGTGTACGAGATGCTGCCGGTCACACCGGTGCTGCGTCGCCACATCAGCGCGCAACTGGACCTGGCCGCCTTCACGCACGCCGCCCACGCCGAAGGCATGCTGCCGTTGCGCATATCCGCCGCGCACCAGATCGCGCGCGGCCTGACCACCACGGCCGAGGCGCTGGCGGTGTTGCCGCCGGCCGACTGACTGCCGCGTCCGTCAGCCGCTGCGCAAGACGGCGCGGACATGGGACAATGGCACACGGCCCTGTTGGCCGCTTGTGCAGAACATTCAATGAAACCCATTGCCATCTTGTTGACCGGCCATGCGCCGGATTCTTTGCGCGCCCGCCTGGGCGATTTCGACCACTGGTTCCGCATGGCGCTCGGCGTGCCGCGCGAGCGTGTCGTGGTCATCAACGTGGATGAAGGCGCGGCATTGCCCGACCCGTCCACACTGGCCGGCGCCGTCATCTCCGGCTCCGGCGCCATGGTCACCGAACACCTGGACTGGAGCGAGCAACTGGCCGACTGGATCCGTGACGCCGTCCCGGCCGGGCTGCCGCTGTTTGGCGTGTGCTACGGCCATCAGCTGATGGCGTACGCGCTGGGCGGCAAGGTCGGCGAACTGGCCGGCGGACGCGAAATGGGCACGCAGACCATCACTGTCAATGCCGACGGCAAGGCCGACCCGCTGCTGGCCGGCTTGCCCGCGCAATTTGCCGCGCACACCACGCATCTGCAAAGCGTGCTGGAAGTGCCGGCCGGCGCTTCGGTGCTGGCCGCTTCCGCGCGCGATCCGAACCACATCGTGCGCTACACGCCGCACGCGGTGTCCACGCAGTTGCATCCGGAGTTTTCCACCACGGCGATGCGCGCCTACATCCGCCTGCGCCACGTCAAGCTCATGGCCGAAGACATCGACTACAAGGCCATGCTCAAGAACGTGACCGCCACGCCGGTCGCACGACGGCTGTTGCGCCGTTTCGCCATCGAAGCCGAAGCCTTGCAGCACTCGCGGGCGGTTGCGTGAACCAGCGTCCGGCCCGAACGCCGCCCAACGACCTGCTGCGCGGCTGGCAATGGTTCGTCGGCGCATTGGATGTGATCCGGCGCCATCCGGGCGTGTTCATTCCGATGGCCTTGGCCATCGCCGTGATCTCCACGCTGGTGCCGGTGTTCGGCCCCTTGGCCATCCTGATCTGGGGGCCGGCGCTGCTGGCCGGCATGGCCGTGGCTGCGCACACCCAGGCGAGCGGCCACACGCCGCAAGTCGGTCAGCTGTTCGCCCTGTTCGGCCACGGCCGCCTGGGCGAGGCGACCAAGCTGTGCCTGCCGCTGGTGGCCGGCAAGATCGTGGCCCTCTTCGTGTTGTCCACCGGATTGACGGTGCAACTCAAGGCGCAGGGGATCGCCCTGGTCGCGCCCGAGGACGTGCAGCGCCTGATGCCGGAACTCATCAAACAAATGCTCAGCCCTGCCATGCATGCCTGGTGGGCGGCCGCGATCATCATCGTCATGTTTTCCTGGACGATCGCGGCGCTGGCCATTCCGCGCGTGGCGATGACATCCACCCCGGCCATGGCCGCCATGGCGCACGGTTTCCGGCTGGTGTGGCACCACATCCTGGCCTGGGTCGTGGCCATCGCGGCCCTGTTCGTGGTGCTGGTCGTGGTGACCGGCTTGCTGATGTTCACGCGCGTCGGCCTGATCGTCGAGCTGGGTGTGCTGACCACGATGTACACCCTGCTGGGGCCGTTGCTGTATGTGGCCTGGCGTGATCTGGACACCGCCGGGTCACCGCCTGGCGGCAACCCGCCGTCCGCTCCACCGCGGCCGCCCGCGCCACCGTCAAGCTATCTCGAAGCCTGAAATCCCGCGTCAACCACGCCGCCGCCGCGCCACGGCGGCGCGCGAAAACACGGCGAACACCACGCCAAACGCAAAGCCGGCCAGGTGGCTCCACCACACCACTTCGCCGAAGCTGGGGCCGGCGTAACTGAACAGCAATTGCAACAACACCCACAGGCCGATCAAAAACGGCGCCGGCACGCGCACGAATTCCATGTACAGGCCCAGCGGCAGCACCAGCCCCAGCCGCGCGCGCGGAAACAACACCAGATACACGCCCACCACGGCCGACACCGCGCCGCTGCAACCAATGATCGGCTGATGCGAAGACGCCAGCGTCAACGCACCGACCAGATTGGCGAAAATGCCGCCAACCAGGAACAGCGCCAGAAAACGCCGCGCCCCCAGCGCCTTTTCCGCCGCCAGCCCGAAGATCAGCAAGAACAGCATGTTGGTCAGAAGGTGCATCCATGCCACGTGGATGAACAATGACGCGAGCAGACGCAGCCAGTCCGGGTCCAGCGCCTGGCGCCACCACACCGCGTGGTTGCCGAACAGCTCGGCCGGCACCGTGCCCCAACGCATCACCCAGGACAGTTCATGCTGCGGCGCCAGCGCCGTCAGCGCCACGAAACACCCCACGCACACAAACACGATCAGCCACGTGGCCCAGCGCGGACCGCGGCGGCGGCGACTGTCGATATCGACGAACAAGCCATTCATGGCGCCACCGTCATGGCACGTTCCGCGCCAGATGCGGGCCGTGCGGCTCCAGCGACATCAGGGCAAACAGCGTCTCCGGGCCGACAACGCCGTCATCGGGAATGCCGAACACGCGTTGCAAACGCTTGACGCGCGCCAGCATGGCCGCGTCGAAAATGGCCGGCCCGGCATCGCCGGCGTCACCGTCCAGACGGCTCAATTGCCGGCGCAACCAGGCCACGGCCGCTCCCTGGTCGCCGCGTTTGAGCAGTGTCGGCAAAGTGGCTGGCAGACGGAACGGGGCATAGAAACGACCATGCCACAGTTGTGCCAGCGCCGCGCGCGAAAGCGTCACATCGCGCGCGCCGATATCCAGCCGCGCATCGCGTTCGCCCACGCCCAGCAGCAACACCTGGCGCGCGCCATGCGGCGTGTCGAGCACCAGCACCAGCGGACGGTCAAAGCGCGCCAGCTGGTCCAGCGTGCCAGTGCCGCCCACGCAATCGAAGCCGGCAAAGATCACTTCCGGACAAGCCGCGGCAGCCTCGACACGGACGTCATCCGAGTCCACCTGCCAGCGCGCCAGCAACGTGCTCCATGCCTGCAGCCGCGCATCCGCGGCCATCGGCAAGGCCTGGACGACTTGCCGCGCCTGCTCGCTGGCCGACGGCCCGGCCACCACGGGTACCGTCGGTTTGGACGGCACCGGCGCCGGTCGCTGCCCCCACCACAACAAGGCTGCCACCGCGACGGCCACGATGGCGCCCGCCAAGGCCCAGCCGCGAAAATGCCGCCACCAATAATCCACATGGCCCGGCAGCGCCTCGCGCGCGGCCTGCTGCACCAGGCGCTCACCCACTTGCGGCTGCTTGCGCTCGGCCGCCAACGCCATGGCCCGCTCGGCGACAAGATTGATCAGGCGCGGCACGCCGTGGCTGGCGCGCTGCAGATCACGCAGTGCCAAACGGCTGAAGGGAACCTGCGTGGCGCCGGCCACCTGCAGGCGATGACGCACGTAGGCTTCGCTTTCGTCGGCGTCGAGATGCGCCAGTTCGTGGCGCGCCGTGATGCGTTGCGCCAACGGTTGCAAGACCGGCGCGCGCAACCGCGTTCCCAGCCTTGGCGTGGCCAGCAGCAACACCTGCATCAGTTGATGCACCGGCGTTTCCAGGTTGGTCAAAAGGCGCAGTTGTTCCAGCGACTCGTCCGGCAGATTCTGCGCCTCGTCCACGACCAGCAGCACGCGCTGGCCCTGGGCGTAGATGTCCATCAGGAACGCGCTCAACGCGTTGACCAGATCACGCCCGCTGTCGCGATCGACATGCCCGTCCAGCGGCACGCGCAACCGGGCGCACACGCTTTGCAGCAGTTCCAGCGGCGTGACACGCGAATGCAGCACGCGCGCCACGCGCACGTCGCGTTCGACCAGGCGCTCAAGCAGGCACTGCGCCAGCAGCGTCTTGCCGCTGCCGCTGTCGCCGGTCAGCAACGTGACGCCGCCACCGCCCTGCGTCACTTCGCGTTCCAGTTCGGCAAGCAGGCTCCCGGCGGCACCGGCCAGATACGCAAAACGGGTATCCGGCGCCAGCGCGAATGGCCATTGTTGCAGCCCGAACGGAAGGTCGGAAGCCTCGCCCACGGCACTCACCTATTTGCCCGGAGGCACTTTGCCGGGACGTTTCCAGCCCGGCACCAGCTTTTGCCGGCCGCGGCCCACGCTCAGCTGTCCGGCCTCGGCGTCGTGCGTGATGGTGGAACCGGCGCCGATCGTGGCGTCCGCGCCAACGGTCACCGGCGCCACCAGCGCGGTGTTGGAACCGATGAACGCGCGGTCGCCGATGACGGTGCGGAACTTGTTGATGCCGTCGTAGTTGCAGGTGATCGTGCCGGCGCCGATGTTGACGCCGGCACCGATCTCGGTATCGCCCAGATAGGTCAAATGGTTGGCCTTGCTGCCCAGGCCAACGTGCGTCTTCTTGGTTTCGACAAAATTGCCGATGTGCACGTTGTCGGCCAGTTCGGAGCCCGGCCGCAGGCGCGAATACGGTCCGATCTGGCAACCGCTGCCGGCGTTCACGCCTTCCAGATCGCAATGCGCCTTGACCACGGTGCCAGCCGCCAGCGTCACGTCGCGCAGGCGGCAAAACGGACCAATGCGCACGCCGTCGCCCAGCACGACATGGCCTTCCAGCACCACGTCGACGTCGATTTCGACGTCACGCCCGGCTTCGACCACGCCACGCTGGTCAAAGCGCGCCGGATCGACCAGACGCACGCCGGCCAGCGCCAGTGCCTTGGCACGCCGCGTGCGCAGCAACGCTTCCAGTTCGGCCAGTTGCCACGGATTGTTGGCGCCACGCGCCTCGTTGGCGTCGGCCAGCTTGACGCACGCGGCCGGCGTACCGGCCTTGGCCGCCATGGCGAACACGTCGGTGAGGTAGTACTCGCCTTGCGCGTTGTCGGTGTTGAGCTGGCCAACCCATTCGCGCAGATGGCCGGCGGCAGCGGCCACCAGGCCGGTGTTGGTCAAGGTGATGGCCTGTTCGTCGGCCGTGGCGTCGCGCTGCTCCACGATGCGTGTCACGCGACCGGCAGCATCCAGCACGACGCGGCCGTAGCCGGTCGGATCGGCCAGCGTCGCCGCCAGCATGGCCAGCGGGCCGGTGGCGTCAATCAACGGCTGGAGCGACTCGGCCCGGATCAGCGGCACGTCGCCATAAAGCACCAGCACGCGGGCGTCATCCGGCACGTTGGCCAGCGCCAGGCGCACCGCATGGCCGGTGCCGCGCTGCTCGGCCTGCTCGATCCAATCCACGTCATGCTGCGCAAACGCCGCGCGCACCGCGTCGCCACGATGGCCGTAGACCACGTGGATCGCCTGCGGCCGCAGGGCCTGCGCCGTGGCCAGCACATGCGCCAGAAGCGGCTCGCCGGCCAGCGGCAACAGTACTTTGGCGGCAGCCGATTTCATGCGCGTGCCGGCACCGGCGGCCAGAATGAGAACGTGCAGCGGAGCAACCATCAATTCGTGTCCATACCTTGGAAAACAGGCACACACTTTGCCCCAAGCGCGACGCTTTGCCTACCCGCGACAGTCGTGCTCAAGGCGCGTCGTCACGCTCGGCAAGCTTGCGCGTCAAGGTGTTGCGACCAATGCCCAGCCTTTTGGCGGCGCGCTGGCGATGTCCGCCGACGTGCTGCAACACGGTGTCGAACAAGGCCTGCTCCAACGCCGCCTCGGCACGCGGATAAAGCGCGTCCTGCCCGGCGACCAGCTCGGTTTGTGCCCACGCACGCAACGCCTGCGTCCAGTCGCCCGTCGCGGACGCCGCCGCCGATGGCGCCAGACTCCCCAGATCGGCCAGCGTGATTTCATTGCCGGGAGCCATCACCGCAACACGCCGGCACAGGTTTTCCAGCTCGCGCACGTTGCCGGGAAAACCCGCTTTTTGCAGCGCCGCCAAGGCTGCCGGAGCCAGCTGCTTGGGCGCCAGACCCAGCTCGGCCGCCGCCTGGGCCAGAAAATGCCGTGCCAGAAGCGCGACATCGCCATGACGTTCGCGCAACGGCGGCAAGGCGATGCGCACCACATCCAGCCGATGCTTGAGATCGGCGCGAAAACGCCCGTTCTCGACCAGCGCATCCAGATCCTGATGCGTCGCCGCCACGATGCGCACGTGCGAGCGGATCAGGCGTCGCCCGCCCACGCGGTAAAATTCGCCGCCGGCCAGCACGCGCAGCAGGCGCGTCTGCAACGGCAGCGGCATGTCGCCGATTTCGTCCAGAAACAGCGTGCCGCCTTCGGCCTGTTCGAAACGGCCGATGCGACGTTCGCGCGCGCCGGTGAAGGCACCGGCCTCGTGGCCGAACAGCTCGCTTTCCAGCAATTCGGACGGGATGGCGGCCGTGTTCAGGGCCACGAACGGGCCATCGCGGCGTGCGCTTTCATCATGCAGCGCATGCGCCACCAGTTCCTTGCCGGTGCCGGTTTCGCCGGTGACGAGCACGTTCAAGTCGCTGCCGGCAATGCGCCCGATGAGACGGAACACCTCATGCATGGCGTTGCTGCGGCCAAGCAGTGCCGGCCGCTCAATGACGGGTTCGCCCGGTGTGCCGGCCGGCGCCGGCTTGTCCGTCAGCACGCGACGCACAACGGCCCGGACCTGGTCCAGGTCGAAGGGCTTGGCCAGGTAATCGGCCGCCCCGGCGCGATACGCGGCCGCCGTCGTGGCCACATCCGTGAACGCGCTCATGACGATGACCGGCATGCGCGGCCGTTTGTCATGCAGGCGTTGCAGCAAGTGCAGGCCGTCGGTGCCGGGCATGCGCACATCGGTCATGACCAGATCCGGCGCCTCCCGGTTGAGCGCTCCCAGCAAAGTGTCCGCATCGGTCCATTCCTGCACGACGAAACCCGCTTCGCGCAAGGCGGCAGCGAGCACGAAGCGGATGCTGCGGTCGTCATCGGCAATCCAGATGGTCGGCCTCATGAAGATTTGCCCCTTCGCCGCGGCAACGGCAGATACAAGGAAAAAACGCTGCCCTCGGACGCGCGGGTATAGCGCAGGTCGCCGCCGTGGTCGCGTGCGGTTTCCAGCGCCAGGGCCAGGCCCAGCCCGGTGCCTCCAGGGCGGCCCGACACCATGGGCTCGAACAAATGCTCACGCAAGTCTTCGGCCACGCCAGGGCCATTGTCGATGATGTCCACGCGCACAGCCGTCACGGCTTGCCCCGCGGGCAACATGGCACCCAGCGCGATGCGCGTGCGCAAATGCAATCGGTCGGCTCCAACCTCGACGGCATTGAGGGCCAGATTGAGCAACAGCTGCTGCAGGCGATCGGCATCGCCGACAATATCGGGCAGGCTGGGATCGTAATCCTCGGTAATGGTGACGCCCCGCGTTGCGCACAATCGGCGCACCTTCTCCAGCAACGGGTACAAGCCGGTTTCACGCAACTGCACGCCGCCACCGTGGGTCAGCCAGCGATTGGCCAATGCCGCAAGGCGATCGGCCTCGTCCACGATGATGTTGGCCAGTTGGCGGCTTTCATCGTCTCCGGTGCGCCGCGCCAGCAGCTGGGCGGCGCCGCGCATGCCGGTCAACGGGTTCTTCAGCTCATGTGCCACGCCACGCAAGGATGCGGCCAGGGGGCGCGGACCGCTGCCAGCCCGTACCAGGGCGTGGATTTCCATCAGCCATTGCGTATCGGACACCGCCTGCACGGCGACATCCACGCAATGTTGCGATTCATCCAGGGCCGTCAGATTGACCTGACGCCAGTCGACCGTCGTTCCGGAAGCCCGTGCGCGCGTCAATACCGCGGCCAGCTCGGCAGCGGCTTCGGGGAAAAACCGCGCCAATGGCTGCCCCGTCACGCCGCGCACGCCGGCGCGCAACAAGTCCGCCACGGCGTCATTGCCCCACGTCACGCGACGCGTGGCATCCACCAGCAACAGCGAGGTCGTCAAGACGCCGGCCAATTTCTGGAAAAACGGTTCCAGTGGAAGCTTGGCCACGTTCAATCATCCAGGCGGATCAACGCCGAACCCTTGTGCATGGCCACATGCGTTGTCTTGTCGCTGCGGATCTCATATTGCGGATCTTCCGGCGTGCAGCGACGCATGTGTCCCTTGTACGGCGTGTCGGTTTCATGCACGGCCGTGATGCGGCCAGTCACGTAACCGGCCTCGGAATTCCAGCGAACATGATCCCCCACCTTGAATGGATGGGTCATGGCACTCTCCAGTTGGCAAGAAGTTCCATGATAGGGCGGCATTGGCCATGGCGCCCACAAAGGTCGGGCATGAGAGATCGCGCAGGCAGGGGTGACGTTCCGGCGCGCAGTCGCCAGCGTCCGCGGCTTCCCGCGGCGGAGGTTCCCCGCCCGCCCAGCCGATGGCGCATCACCGCCTGTGGCCGGGGCCAATGCTTGGGCAAAAAAGAAGCCCTGCAGCAGTGCTGCAGGGCTTCGGCATGGATCCGGGCGGTGACCTACTCTCGCATGGGCTAGTGCCACACTACCATCGGCGCGGTTGCGTTTCACTTCCGAGTTCGGAATGGAATCGGGTGGGTCCACAACGCTATGGCCGCCAGAAAGGGGGATGGATCGCGCTTCGAGCGCGTCTCCAAATAACGTCTAAACGAGTTGACAAGCGCCTCGGCCACACCGGGATGCGTGTTGAGACATGAAACGTCTTGGGGTTATATGGCCAAGCCTCACGGATCATTAGTACGCGTAAGCTCAATGCATTGCTGCACTTCCACATCGCGCCTATCAACCAGGTAGTCTACCTGGGTCCTTGAGGAGCCTTGAAGGCTCGGGAAATCTCATCTTGGGGTGGGCTTCCCGCTTAGATGCTTTCAGCGGTTATCCCTTCCGTATGTAGCTACCCGGCAATGCCACTGGCGTGACAACCGGAACACCAGGGATACGTCCACTCCGGTCCTCTCGTACTAGGAGCAGCTCCCCTCAAATTTCCAACGCCCATGGCAGATAGGGACCGAACTGTCTCACGACGTTCTGAACCCAGCTCGCGTACCACTTTAAATGGCGAACAGCCATACCCTTGGGACCGGCTTCAGCCCCAGGATGTGATGAGCCGACATC
>DASVGR010000029.1:0-32191 GCA_036379395.1 Rhodanobacteraceae bacterium
CAGCTGTGGCTGTTCTGGGTGGCGCCCATCATCGGCGGCGTCATCGGCGGCCTGATCTACCGCTATCTGTGGGGCCAGTCCAGGCAAGAGGCTGCCAAGGCCTGAAGCTTCTTCGGCTAGCATTTGCGGCCCGGGCCACCATGCGTGGTCCGGGCCTTTTCATTGCCGGACACGCCACATGACCAACCACCTTTTCGCCTGCGTCCTTGGCGGCACCGCGCCGGGCGCGCATACCGAGCTGCACGACGTGGCCTGGGCCATCGCGCCCACCATCGAGGCCGCCCATGACCAGTTGCTCGACGCCTGGTTCGGCGCGCGGCGCGGCCTGCATATTGACGCGTGGATGCAGCTGGACACCATCGCCGGCCATCGCATCAAGCTGTCCGACGCGCCGCCGACCAATGCCCTGCGGCTGTATTTCGTCAACCTGGGCGCCTACGCCGGAAGCGAATTCGGCGAGCGCCATGCCAACGTTTTCCTGGCCGGCGAAAGCGCGGCGCAAGTCAAGGCGCAGGCCAAGCAGACGTTGCTGCAGGGACTCGACACCGTGCACAAGGATTACCTGTTTGCCGTGGACGCCTGCCTGCCGATCGAGCGCGTGGCCGGCCGCCACATCCACGTCACTCCCGATGCCACCGCCAAGGCGCCCACGGTCGTTTCGGGCTACCAGCCCTTGCCGAAAGCCGTCGTGGACGCATGGCTGGCACGCCATCCCGACATTCACGCATAGACGCGCGCCGACCATCCGCGTCGGCATATCGCCTCGCCACCTGACCTGCGCCAGGGCGGCCATGCAGGCAGCGCGCTATCCTTGTGCGAAAAGCAAGCATGAGGCACGCGCTTTGAACTCTTCCGTCATTTCCCCGCTCCAGCCGCACACGCCGCCGGCCTTCATCCCCGCCTTCAATCTGGCCGAAACCGACCCCGCCGCCATCCGCCGCCATCTGCGCGCGTATTTCACCGCCACGTTCGACCGTTACGAATGCCTGTTCGAAACGCTGGCCAACGACGAGGCGTATTACCAGCCGCCGATCACGCTGCGCCATCCGCTGATTTTCTACTTCGGCCACACGGCGACGTTCTTCGTCAACAAACTGCTGTTGACGCACATGATCGACAAGCGCATCAACCCGCAGATGGAATCGGTGTTCGCCGTCGGCGTGGACGAAATGAGCTGGGACGACCTGTCCGAAGAACACCACGAATGGCCCGCCGTGCAGGCCGTGCGCGACTACCGCGCCAAGGTGCGCGAGCTGGTCACGCACCTCATCGACCACGCGCCGCTGGAAGGCCCGATCACCTGGGATCATCCCTGGTGGCCGATCATCATGGGCGTCGAGCACGAGCGCATCCATCTGGAAACCTCCTCCGTGCTGATCCGCCAGCACGCGCTCAAGTACGTCAAGCCGCATCCGGCCTGGCTTCCGTGCACCGAAGCTGGCCCGGCCCCGGCCAACAAGCTGCTGCCGATCGCCGCCGGCACGGTGACCTTGGGCCGCGAGCGCAGCGGCGACCGTTACGGCTGGGACAACGAGTACGGCCACCACACGGCCGACGTCGCCGCATTCGAAGCCGCGCGCCAGCTGACCAGCAACCAGGAGTTTCTGCAGTTCGTCGACGCCGGCGGCTACGAGCATCCCGAATTCTGGGAGCCCGAAGGCCAGGCGTGGCTCGCCTTCAGCCACGCGCAACATCCCACGTTCTGGGTGCGCAACGGCCAGCAATGGCGCCTGCGCCTGATGACCGAGGAAGTACCGATGCCGTGGAACTGGCCGGTCGAGGTGAACGCGCTGGAAGCCGAGGCGTTCTGCAACTGGAAAGCCCGGACCACGAACCGCCCGGTGCGCCTGCCCAGCGAGGACGAATGGCACCGCATCCTCGACACCAGCCGCGCGCACCTGCCGGCCGGCTCCGAGCCGGACGCCAACATCGGCCTGAACCATTACGCCTCGTCGTGCCCGGTCGACACCTTCGCGCAGGGCGAGTTTTTCGACGTGACCGGCAACGCGTGGCAATGGACGCGCACGCCGATCTATCCGTTCGAAGGCTTCGAAGTGCATCCGGTCTACGACGACTTTTCCACGCCGACCTTCGACGACCGCCACGCGCTGATGAAAGGCGGCTCGTGGATCGCCACCGGCAACGAGGCCGATCCAGGCTCGCGCTACGCCTTCCGTCGGCATTTCTTCCAGCACGCCGGCTTCCGCTACATCGTCTCCGACCAGGCCAAAAGCGTGCCGACCTCGCATTACGAAACCGACCAATTGCTGTCCGAATATGCCGAATTCCACTTCGGCGACGAGTACTTCGGCGTGCCGAATTTTTCGCGTGCACTGGCGCAATTGGCCATCCAGACGCTGGGCGACGCACCGCACGTCAAGGCGCTGGACCTGGGCTGCGCCTCGGGCCGCGCCACGTTCGAACTGGCCCGTCATTTCGACCACGTCACCGGCGTGGATTTCTCGGCCCGCTTCATCGGCCAGGGCGTGCTGCTGGCGCGCGGCGACACGCTGCGTTACGCCATCGCCGACGAGGGCGACCTGCGGTTGCGCAAGACGCAAACGCTGGCCGGCATGGGTCTTGCCGACACCGCCGGCAAGGTCGAATTCTGGCAAGGCGACGCGTGCAACCTGAAGCCGGAATTCACCGGTTACGACTTCATCCTGGCCGCCAACCTCATCGACCGCCTGTACAACCCGGCGCAGTTCCTCGACGCCATCCACGAGCGGCTCAACCTCGGCGGCCTGATGATGATCGCCTCGCCCTACACCTGGCTGACCGAGCACACGCCGCACCAGGACTGGCTGGGCGGTTTCATGCGCGACGACAAGCCGGTGCGCACCATCGACGGCCTGCACGCGCATCTGGACGCGCATTTCGAGCAGGTCGGCCAGGCGCGGAAGGTGCCGTTCGTCATCCGCGAAACCAGCCACAAGTTCCAGCACACCTTGTCCGAAGCGACATTCTGGAAACGCGTGCGCTGATGCAAGGATCCGCGGTTGGCACACCCTCGGCGCCGGCCGCGGACCGAATCGGGAAAAGGCCGGATGACACGCGTCATCCGGCCTTTTTCGTGTCGGACCGGGAACACTGGCCACCCCGTCACGCGCGCGTCATGGCATGATGCCGTACGAAGCACGCGGCACCGATGCCACCATCATCACAGGGCGGATACACATGGACACTTCGACTTTGGCCGGCATCATTTTCCTGGTGGTCGGCGCCTTGGTTCTGCTGTCGGAACTCCACACTCTCACGATTTACCTGCTGGCCGTCGCGGCCGGCCTGTTTGCCGCCGGTGGCCTGGCTCTGGCCGGCGGCGGCCTGACGGCCGATTTCGCGCTGCTGGCCATCATCATCATTCTCGGCCTGCCGATCGCGCACTGGTGGCGGCGCAAGCTGAAGAACCGCGCGTCCGAAGACATCAGCCAGGACGACATCGGCAACAAGATCACCGTCGTGGCCATCAACGGCCCCCATTTGCGCGTGGACTATCGCGGCTCGACATGGGATGCCCGGCTGGCCGACGACGCCATTGCCATGCCGTCCGTCGGCGCCACCTGCACCATCGCGCGACGCGACGGCAACACCTTGTTCATCACGCCCTGAAACGGGCTTTTCCTGTCACTTTCGTCCCGGGGAGGGATACCTAAATGAGTACCGGTTTGATCATTGTCATCATTCTTGTCGTGATCGCGTTGGCGATCATCAGCCGCGGCATCCGCATCGTGCCGCAACAACATGCCTGGGTCATCGAACGCCTGGGACGGTTCCACCGCACGCTGGAACCGGGTTTGAACCTCATCATTCCCATCATCGACCGCGTCGCCTACCGCTTCGACCTGCGCGAAACGCCGATGGACGTGGCCCAGCAGGTGTGCATCACCAGCGACAACACGCAAATTTCCATCGACGGCGTGCTGTACCTGCAAATTACCGATCCGAAGGCGGCCGCCTACGGCACGTCCAACCCGATGGTGTCGGTCGAGCAGCTGGCGCAGACCATCATGCGTTCGGACGTCGGCAAGAAACAGCTGGACGAAGTGCTGTCCTCGCGCAACGAATTGAACGCCTCCATCGTCAGCGAGCTGGACCACGCGGCCGTCAACTGGGGTGTCAAGGTGTTGCGTTATGAAATCCGCGACATCCAGCCGCCGGAAGAAGTGATCCGCGCGATGGAATTGCAAATTACCGCCGTGCGCCAGAAGCGCGCCGTCATTGCCAAGTCCGAAGGCGACAAGCAGCAGGCCATCAACGTGTCCGAAGGCGACCGCCAGCAGCGCATCAACCTGGCCGAAGGCGAGCGCCAGGCCAAGGTGCTGCGCGCCGAAGGCGAGGCGCAAGCCATCCTCACCGTGGCCGAAGCCACGGCCAAGGCCCTGCAGCAGGTCGGCAACGCCCTGCAACAGGCCGGCGGCATGGACGCCATGAAAATGCAGGTGGCGCAGGACTTCATCGAGCGCTGGGGCGGTATCGCCAAGGCTTCCAACGTGATGATCGTGCCAGCCGACATGGGCGATTTGTCCAAGGTGGTCGGCACCGCCTTCAAGATCGTCGACGGCATCAAGGTGCCGGCAAAGAACGCCTGACACGGCCGCCCAATTTCTGCCGCATGTCCCGACGGGGCCGGAATCCACTGCCGATTCCGGCCCCGTTTCGTCATGGCGCGCTCATTCCCGCGCGCCATGAAAGGGTTCCACTTCGGCATCGCATATGCTCTTGCGTGTGGATGTAAACGGCCGTCCGGCCGTCTATAGTTTGTTGCAACTCTTTGAAACACAACAAACTGCCACCGACCACCGCGAGACACACCATGTACCAGACGCGCGCCCAGGGCCTTTACGACCCCCGTCACGAACACGACGCCTGCGGCGTAGGATTTGTCGTACATATCAAAGGTCACAAAAGCCACGACATCATCCGCAAGGGTCTTTCGATCCTGCGCAATCTGAACCATCGCGGCGCGGTCGGCGCCGATCCGTTGATGGGCGACGGTGCCGGCATCCTCATCCAGATTCCCGACGCGCTGTACCGCGAGGACATGGCGGCGCAGGGCGTCACCCTGCCCCCGCCCGGCGAATACGGCGTCGGCATGATCTTCCTGCCGCGCGAGCACGCCTCGCGCCTGGCCTGCCAGCAGGAGCTGGAGCGCAAGGTGCGCGCCGAGGGACAAGTCGTGCTGGGCTGGCGCGACGTGCGCGTGGACACCGACATGCCGATGTCGCCGGCGGTCAAGGCGCACGAACCGGTGATCCGCCAGATCTTCATCGGCCGCGGACCCGACGTGATGGTGCCTGACGCGCTCGAGCGCAAGCTGTACGTCATCCGCAAGACCGCCAGCCACGCCATCCAGGCGCTCAACCTCAAGTACGGCCAGGAATATTTCGTGCCGTCGATGTCCACGCGCACGGTGGTCTACAAGGGCCTGCTGCTGTCCACGCAGGTGGGCCGCTATTACCTCGACCTGGCCGACCCGCGCACCACCTCGGCGCTGGCGCTGGTGCATCAACGTTTTTCGACCAACACCTTCCCGGCCTGGGAACTGGCGCACCCGTACCGCATGATCGCGCACAACGGCGAGATCAACACCGTCAAGGGCAACGTCAACTGGATCAACGCGCGCACCCGCGCCATCGCCTCGCCGGTTTTGGGCGACGACCTGCCCAAGCTGTGGCCGCTGATCTACCCCGGCCAGTCCGACACGGCCTCGTTCGACAACTGCCTCGAACTTCTGACCATGGCCGGCTACCCGCTGGCGCACGCGATGATGATGATGATTCCCGAAGCCTGGGAACGTCACGCCACCATGGACGGCAACCGCCGCGCGTTCTACGAATACCACGCGGCCATGATGGAACCGTGGGACGGCCCGGCCGCGATCGCCTTCACCGACGGTCGTCAGGTCGGCGCCACGCTCGACCGCAACGGCCTGCGCCCGGCGCGCTACATGGTCACCGACGACGACCTGGTGATTCTCGCGTCCGAAGCCGGCGTGCTGCCCGTGCCCGAGTCGCACATCGTCAAGAAGTGGCGCCTGCAGCCGGGCAAGATGCTGCTGATCGACACCGAGGCCGGACGCATCATTTCCGACCAGGAAATCAAGGACCAGCTGGCCAACTCGCGTCCGTACAAGCAGTGGATCGAGCGCATCAGCGTGCGCCTGGAAGACCTGCCGCCGCCGCGCCCCGAGTCGCACGACACCACCGGCCTGCTCGACCGCCAGCAAGCCTTCGGCTACACGCTGGAAGACCTGAAGTTCCAGTTGCTGCCGATGGCCATGACCTCGCACGAAGCCAACGGCTCGATGGGCAACGACACACCGCTGGAAGTGCTGTCCAACCAGAACAAGCCGCTGTACAACTATTTCCGCCAGACCTTCGCGCAGGTGACCAACCCGGCCATCGACCCGATCCGCGAATCGCTGGTGATGTCGCTGACGTCCTTCATCGGCCCCAAGCCGAACCTGCTGGACATCAACAACACCAACCCGCCGCTGCGTCTGGAAGTGCCGCAACCGGTGCTGGGTTTTGCCGACATGGCGCGCCTGCGCAAGATCGGCCGTTTTTCGCGCAAGCGGTTCCGCAGCCACACACTGGACATCACCTACCCCGCCACCTGGGGCGCGGCCGGCATCGAGGCGCGGCTGGCATCGTTGTGCGCGCAGGCCGTGGACGCCATCGACAAGGGCCACAACATCCTCATCATTTCCGACCGCGCGGCCGATGCCGAGCGCGTGGCCATCCCGGCGCTGCTGGCAACGTCGGCCGTGCATCAGCACCTGGTCGCGCGCGGCCTGCGCACGTCCACGGGGCTGGTGGTCGAAACCGGCTCCGCGCGCGAGGTGCACCACTTTGCGCTGCTGGCCGGCTACGGCGCCGAGGCCGTGCATCCGTACCTGGCTATGGAAACGCTGGCCGTGCATTTTGCCGATGCCCCGGGCGGCATCACGACCGACAAGGCCATCGCCAACTACGTTGCGGCCATCAACCTCGGCTTGCAAAAAGTCATGTCCAAGATGGGCATCTCGACCTACATGTCGTATCTGGGCGCGCAGATTTTCGAGGCCGTCGGCCTGTCGCGCGAATTGATCGACACCTACTTCACCGGCACCAGCAGCACCATCGAAGGCATCGGCCTGTTCGAAGTCGCCGAGGAAGTGCTGCAACGCCACGCCAAGGCCTACGGCGACGATCCCATGCTGGCCAACGCGCTGGCCGACGGCGGTGACTACGCCTGGCGCGTCGGCGGTGAAAAGCACTTGTGGTCGCCAGACTCGATCGCCAAGCTGCAGCACGCCGTGCGCGGCAACGACGCGTCGACCTACGCCGAATACGCACAGCTCATCAACGACCAGACCCGGCGCCACATGACGCTGCGCGGCCTGTTCCGCCTGCGCACCGACGCAACCACGGCCGTGCCGCTGGACGAGGTCGAGCCGGCCACCGAAATCGTCAAGCGCTTTGCCACCGGCGCCATGTCGCTGGGCTCGATTTCGACCGAGGCGCACACCACGCTGGCCGTGGCCATGAACCGCATCGGCGGCAAGTCCAACTCCGGCGAAGGTGGTGAAGACCCGGCACGCTACGCGGCCGAAATGGCCGGCGGCTGCATCAAGCAGGGCGACAAGCTGTCCGAGTTGCTGCCGGGTGCCGAAGTCGTGCGCGACCTGACGCTGCGCGAGGGCGATTCGCTGCGCTCACGCATCAAGCAGGTCGCGTCCGGCCGCTTCGGCGTCACCGCCGCGTACCTCATTTCGGCCGACCAGATCCAGATCAAGGTGGCCCAGGGCGCCAAGCCCGGCGAAGGCGGCCAGCTGCCCGGCCACAAGGTGTCCGAATACATCGCCAAGCTGCGTTTCTCGGTGCCGGGCGTCGGCCTGGTGTCGCCGCCGCCGCATCACGACATCTATTCCATCGAGGATCTCACCCAGCTGATCCACGATCTGAAAAGCTGCAACCCGCGCGCCTCGATTTCGGTCAAGCTGGTGTCCGAAGTGGGCATCGGCACGGTGGCCGCGGGCGTGGCCAAGTGCAAAGCCGACCATCTGGTCATTTCCGGCCATGACGGCGGTACCGGCTCGGCGCCGTGGTCGTCGATCCGCCATGCCGGCACACCGTGGGAACTGGGCCTAGCCGAGACGCAGCAGACGCTGGTGCTGAACAAGCTGCGCGGCCGCATCCGCGTGCAGGCCGACGGCCAGATGAAGACCGGCCGCGACGTTGTCATCGCCGCCTTGCTGGGCGCCGACGAGTTCGGCTTTGCCACCGCGCCGCTGGTCGCCGAAGGCTGCATCCAGATGCGCAAGGGCCACTTGAACACCTGCCCGACCGGCATCGCCACGCAAAACCCGGAGCTGCGCAAGCGCTTCACCGGCCAGCCCGAGCACGTCGTCAACTATTTCTTCTTCGTCGCCGAAGAAGTGCGCAACCTCATGGCCGAGCTGGGCATCCGCCGGTTTGACGATCTGGTCGGGCATGCCGAACTCATCGACACCCGCCCCGGCATCGAGCACTGGAAAGCACGCGGCCTGGACTTTTCGCGCTTGCTGTACCAGCCCGACATGCCGGAAAACGTGGCGCGCCATCATTGCGAAAAGCAGGACCACGGCCTGGCCGACGCGCTCGACCACGTGCTGATCGGCAAGTCGGCCGCCTCGCTCGACCGCGGCGAGAAGACGCGTTTCATGGTCGACGTGAGCAACGCCAACCGCGCCGTCGGCACCATGCTGTCGGGCGAGCTGGCGCGCCGCTACGGCCATGCCGGCCTGCCCGAGGACACCATCCACATCCAGTTGTCCGGCACCGCGGGCCAGAGCTTCGGCGCGTTCCTCGCCAACGGCATCACGCTGGATCTGGTCGGTGACAGCAACGACTACGTCGGCAAGGGCCTATCCGGCGGCCGCATCATCGTGCGCTCGCCGAACGATTTCCGCGGCTTCGGTCCCGACCACATCATCGTCGGCAACACCGTGCTGTACGGCGCCACCGAAGGCGAAGCCTATTTCAACGGCGTGGCCGGCGAACGCTTCGCCGTGCGCAACTCCGGCGCACGCGCCGTGGTGGAAGGTGTCGGCGACCACGGTTGCGAATACATGACCGGCGGCACCGTGCTGGTGCTGGGCGAAACCGGACGCAACTTCGCGGCCGGCATGTCCGGCGGCGTGGCCTACGTGTACGACCCGGAACACGTGTTCGAAAGCCGCTGCAACCTGTCGATGGTGGCGCTGGAACCGCTGCTGTCGTCCGTCGAGCAGGAACTGCGCGTGCCGCGCGGCCTGTGGCATGCCCCCGTGCACGGCGGCAAGGGCGCAACCGACGAGGCCATCGTGCGCGACCTGCTGGAAGCACACTTCCGCCACACCGGCAGCTTCCGCGCCAAGGAAATCCTGGCCGACTGGCAAACCCGCCGCGACGCGTTCGTGAAAGTCATGCCGAACGACTACAGACGCGCCCTCGCCGCTTCCGCGGAAAGCTCCGCAAGCGCTTCCACGCAAACGACCACGGCCTGAAGGACACCGCGATGGGCAAGATCACCGGCTTTCTCGAATTTGAACCGCAAACCGAACCGACCGAGGCACCCGACAAGCGCAAGCGCCACTGGCACGAGTTCAAGGAGCACCTCAGCGACGAAGCGGCCAAAATCCAGGCCGCGCGCTGCCAGGACTGCGGCATTCCGTTCTGCCAGAACGGCTGTCCCGTGCACAACAAGATTCCTGACTGGAACGATTGCGTGTACCGCGGCGACTGGAAGGGCGCGCTCGATTCACTGTTGTCGACCAACAACTTTCCCGAGTTCACCGGGCGCATCTGCCCGGCGCCATGCGAGGCCGCCTGCACGCTCAACATCGCGTCCAGCCCGGTCGGCATCAAGTCGCTCGAACACAAGATCATCGACACCGGCTGGGAGCGCGGCTGGATCGTGCCACAGCCGGCTGCGCGCAAGACCGGCCACCGCGTCGCCATCATCGGTTCCGGCCCGGCCGGCCTGGCGTGCGCGCAGCAACTGGCGCGCGTCGGCCACGACGTGACCGTGTTCGAAAAGAACTCGCGCCCCGGCGGCCTGCTGCGCTACGGCATCCCCGATTTCAAGCTCGAAAAGATCCACATCGACCGCCGCATCGAACAAATGCAGGCCGAAGGCGTCACCTTCTGCTGCAACGTCGCGGTCGGCATGGACGCCCCCGCAGGTGCGCAGTCGATCGCCCCGGCCAGCCTGACGGCCGATTTCGACGCCATCGTGCTGGCCGCCGGCTGCGAGACGCCGCGCGACCTGCCGATTCCCGGCCGCGAGCTTGACGGCGTGCATTTCGCCATGGATTTCCTGCCGCAGCAGAACCACGTCAACGCCGGCGACACGGTCGACGACCAGATCCTCGCCACCGGCAAGCACGTGGTCATCATCGGCGGCGGCGACACCGGTTCGGACTGCGTGGGCACGTCCAACCGGCAAAAGTGCGCGGACGTTACCCAATTCGAGCTGCTGCCGACCCCGCCAGTGCACGAAAACAAGCTCATGACCTGGCCCTACTGGCCACTGAAACTGCGCACGTCCACGTCGCACGAGGAAGGCTGCGAGCGCGACTGGTCGATCGCCACCAAGCGCTTCAACGACGACGGCCACGGCCACATCAAGTCGATCACCGCCGTGCGCCTGGAATGGAAGGGCCGCGAGATGACCGAGTTGGCCGGCACCGAATTCGACATTCCGGCCGATCTGGTGCTGCTGGCCATGGGCTTCACCCAGCCCAGCCAGCCGATGCTGGACGCCTTCGATGTCGAGCGCAATCAGCGTGGCTGGGCCCTGGCCGGCGACGACGACCTCAACGGCTATCGTTGCAGCAGGGAAAAGATCTTTGCCGCCGGCGACACGCGTCGCGGCCAATCGCTGGTGGTATGGGCCATCCGCGAAGGCCGCCAGTGTGCCCGTGCCGTCGACAAATACCTCATGGGCAACAGCGACCTGCCGCGTTGACAGACAGGGTCGGCCGCGCGATGCATCCGCGCGGCCGGCAACCGTGAAAACGCCCCAGGCACCCCTTGATCCGACCAGGGTACATCCGCACGGTGGCACCGATTTTTCGATGCACTCATTCCGCGGAACGGCTAAAGCGCCCGTCTGCCCCCGCTGACACGATCGCGACATTCCAGGTCCCTGGCCGTAAAGACTTCCAAAAATCCTGCCCGCGTCAACAACCTGCGCACCGCCTCGCCCTGGTTCCAACCGTGCTCGACAAGCAACCAGCCGGCGTCGACCAGTACATCGGGAGAGCCTTGCACGATGGCACGAATGGCATCCAGTCCATCCGCCCCCGAAGCCAGGGCCGATGCCGGTTCAAAGCGCAAATCGCCACGCAGCAGATGCGGGTCGCCCGTCTCGATGTACGGCGGATTGGACACCACCAGTTCAAACCACCGACCATGCAGGGGTTCCAGCCAGTCGCCTTGCACAAACGCGACGTGGGCCAGCCCCAGGCGTTCGGCGTTGCCGCGCGCCACGCTCAAAGCATCGGCGCTGGCATCGGTGGCGACGATGTCAGCCCGCGGCCGTTCCGCAGCGATGGCCAAGGCCACGGCGCCGCTGCCGGTGCCCAGATCCGCCACGCGCGATGGCGCATCGACGGGCAATCGCGACAGCGCCTGCTCGACCAGCAATTCGGTTTCGGGGCGAGGAATCAAAGTAGCTGGCGCAACGACCAGGTCCAGCGTCCAGAAACCGCGTCGTCCCGTCAGGTAGGCGACCGGTTCACCGGCCGCACGCCGCCGCACCAAGGCAAGAAACGTCGCACCCGACGTCTCGTCGAGCTCATCCAACGCGTGGGCAAACAACCAGGCCGACGACACGTCCAGCACGTGCATAAGCAAAAGCTCGGCCTCACGCCGAGCTTCTTCACCGGACAAGGCATTGATGCCCCGTCGCAACCATTCGCGCACACTGCTCATGGGCTTATCGTGCCAGCAAAAAAAGGCCCCCGCCAGATTGACGGGGGCCTTTTGCCTTGCTTGGCCGGTATCACTTGGCGAGCGATGCCGGATCCTGATGCGCCTTCAAGGCGCTGCACAACATGATCGACTCGTGCAACTGCGACAGGCTGCGCTTCAAGCCCGGCATGCTGCCCAGTTTCGGCTTGAAGAACGTTTCCATGCGCTGCGCCTCCGACGTCGAGCAGCTGCCCGCGGCCGCCACCGCCGGCAAGGCGTTGGAGAACACGTCGGTGCGTGCGACCAGCTGCTGGTAATGCGTCGTGAACCACTGCCACAGCACGTCGCGCTGGGCTGGCGTGTCACGCCCGCCGAACAGCAGCATGTTCATCTCGCCAACCTTCACCTCGGGCGACAGGGCGAAGTTGCGCACGACATTGGCCTGGTCGCCCTGCGCATGGCTCAGGGCGCGGAACATGGCATTGCGCTTGACCGGATCGGTGGTTTTCGGCACTGCCGCGATCAACTCGTCCACGGCCGGCTTGCCGTTTTCTTCCACTGCCACGGACAACGCCGTGGCCAGCAGATCGGGATTGGCGGCATCCAGATCGGGCAAGCCGTCCTTGCCCTGCTTGAGCGCGGCATCGCCCTGCGCCAGCAGCGCCTTGCGCACGGCCGGCACCTTGTAGGTCAGGCCCAGCGTACTGGCCAGACGCGAACGCAGCATCACCGCGTCGGCTGATTCGCCGGCACGCCGCTGGTAACCCAGCTTCTCCAGCCGCGGCAGATACGCTTTGACCACGGCGTCACGCACGACGGTCTTTTGCGCGTCGGTCTGCGCCTCGTGCTGATAGATCCAGCCCACCGTGCCCAGCGGTGCCAGCGCCACCTGGTTGATCCTGGACGGCGCCAGCTGTGCCATCGCGGTCAGCACTTCATGGGCATTCAGATCGCCACGCTGGAACGCGGCGCTGATCGAATCGGCATAGGCCAGCTGCTCGCCGGCATCCAGCTTGCCGATCTGCTTGACCAGCGCGCCGCGGTCAGCCTTGGCCATCTCGAAACGGTAATACCCGTTGCCGTTGGCGTTGGGCATGTACCACGCCGGGCAGCCGCCGTCGATCTTCATCGTGCCGGTCTTGCCGGTCAGCAGCATTTTCTGCACGCCGCCGGGGAAACGCACCGCCACCGGAATGCCCCACTGGCGATCCTGGCTGCCCTTGGAGCCAAGCGGCAGGTAGCGGCTTTGCGTCAGCTTGAGCTCGGCACCCTGCTTGCCGCATTCCAGCTGCGTGGTGACCAGCGGCACGCCGTTCTGGTCGAGGAAGCTCTTGAACGCCTGCTTGAACGTGTCGCCCTTGCCGGCCGCCGTGGCGATGGCATTGACCAGATCGTCGGTATTGGCGTTGCCGAACTTGTGCGCCTGGATGTACGCCTGCATGCCCTTCTGGAACACCTTGGGGCCGACGAAGTTTTCGAACATGCCGATGACGGCGGCGCCCTTCTGGTAGGTGATGCCGTCAAACGCGGTCATGATGTCGCCGTTGCCGGTGATCGGCTGGGTGATCTGGCGCGCGCTGGCCAGGCTGTCGCTGCGCATCGCGCCCTGCCCACCGGCCACGCGGCTCAGGTGCGCGTGCCAGTCGGGATGCACCTCGCCTTCGACCTTTTGCTGCATCCAGGTGGCGAAGGCCTCGTTCAGCCAGATGTTGTTCCACCAATCCAGCGTGACCGTGTCGCCGGTCCACTGGTGCGCCATTTCATGCGCTTCGACGTTGAACACGCTGCGCACCTGGCTGGGCGTGGCGTTCTTGTTCAACTGCAACAGAAAGTCGCGATAGGTGATCAGGCCCGCGTTTTCCATCGCGCCGGCCGAGAAATCCGGCAGCGCGGCCAGATCCAGCTTGCCGAACGGATAACCGAAGCCGTAATAAGCCTCTTCGTGCTCGATGATGGCCGGCGCCATCTTCAGCGCGCGCTTGAGCAGATAGCCCTTGCCCTTGACCGCGATGCCACGCACCGGCACCGGCGTGGAACGCCACTGGTTGGCCGGGATGGTCGGGCCATCGACAATGTCCCACGGGCCGACGGCCCAGGCGTACAGGTAGGTCGGCAGCGGCTTGGTGACGTCGAACGTGACCGTCTTCCAGCCATTGCCGTCGTCCTTGGAACTGGCCTGCGCGGCGTTGGCCACGGCCTTGTCGGCGCTGGGCACGGTCAGGGTCAGGGTCAGCGGCGCCTTGAAGCCCGGCTCGTCGAAGCACGGGAACGCGTAACGCGCGCTGATGGGTTCCATCTGCGTCATCACGTAGTCGTTGCCGGCAAAGTTGACCTTGTAATAGCCCTGCAGGGTCTTGTTGTACGGCGCCGTGAAGGCCATGGTCAGGGTGAAGGTTTGCGGCTGGAGCGTGGTGCCCAGCGCCACGCGCGCCACGCCGGCCTGCCTGGCGGCCTTGCCCACGTCGCCGTTGTAGCTGCCGGTGTAGGTCTTGCCGTCGGCGGCGGTGACGGTGACCTTGGACACCTTGAGATCCTTGCCGTGCAGCCACAGGAAATCGGTCGCCTTGTCGAGCTTGACCTTGATGCTGACCGTGCCGCTGTAGCCGGCCTTGGTCGGATCGGTCTTCAGCGACAGCGCATAGGACTGCGGCACCGCCCAGGTCGGCAGGCGCGTCAGCGGCGCCTTGGCTGCTTGCGGATGTGCGGCAGTCGCCGTGCTGGCGACCTTGGCGGGGGATGTTTGCGTGGCGGTCGGCGACTGTTGCGAGCAGGCGGCACAAGCCACCGTGAACACGCCCAGCATCGCCGTCTTGTAGATCACGTGCATCGGGGCACACTCCAAGCGGGGGGTTTGAATTGTCGCAGTGCATCATGCAACCACGGCATATGCCAGTGACAAAAGTCCTGCATGGCGATGCGGTGCCGGATTCACCGCCGGTCACTCACGGACCGGAACGATTCGTCACTTGCCATGCCGTCCATGTCGATAAATGATGACAATCAACAATTGCATAGTCTTCACCTATCACACGGACTTTGCCATGAACCTGCGTGACCTGCATTATCTCGTTGCCTTGGCCGAGCATCGGCATTTCGGCCATGCCGCCAAGGCATGCTTCGTCAGCCAGCCGACGTTGTCCACGCAAATTCGCAAGCTGGAGGACGAGCTGGGCGTGACGTTGGTCGAGCGCACGCCGCGCAAGGCCTTGCTCACCGAGGTGGGCAGCGACATCGCCCAGCGCGCGCGCCACGTACTGGACGAGGTGGAGCAGATCCGCCACGTGGCGCGGCGCAATGCCGATCCGGGCTCGGGTTCCATCCGCCTGGGCATTTTCCCGACCCTGGCGCCCTACTTGTTGCCGCACGTGGTACCACTCATCCACACGCGTTTTCCGCGGCTCGAATTGCTGCTGGTCGAGGAAAAAACCGAGGTGGTGCTGAACCGGCTCAACCAGGGCAAGCTGGACGCCGGCATCGTCGCCCTGCCCGTCAACGACGACCATTTGCACGCCGAATTCCTGTTCGAGGAACCGTTCCTGCTGGCCGTGCCGCAGGATCACGAACTGGCGACCAAAACCTCGTTGCGCCTTGCCGACCTGGCGCACCAGAACCTGTTGCTGCTGGAAGACGGCCACTGCCTGCGCGACCAGGCGCTGGAGGTGTGCCACATGGCCGGCGCCGGCGAGAAGAACGGTTTTCGCGCGACCAGCCTGGAAACGCTGCGTCAGATGGTGGCGGCCGAAGTGGGCATCACGTTGCTGCCGACGCTGGCCGTCAAGCCGCCGGTGGCGGCCTCGCCCAACGTGCATCTGGTCGAGTTTCGCGGCCACCCGCCGCACCGGCGCATTGCCATGGTGTGGCGCAAGACCTCGGCGCTGGCCGGGTTTCTCGTCCAGCTGGCCGAGGTGTTCAAGACGCTGCCGGCCGAACTGTTCGACGCCCACAGCGCGGCCAGCGCGCCGCGCGTCAGTAACGCAGCGTCACTTCCAGCGGCAGATCATTCCCCCAGCGCGCCCGACCGCCCAGCGCGGCGATCTCCAGCAAAATCGAAGCGCCGATGACCTTGCCGCCGGCGCGCTCGACCAGATCACGCGAGGCCGCCAGCGTGCCGCCGGTGGCCAGCACATCGTCGACCAGCAGCACACGCTGGCCGGGCGCGAACGCGTCACGGTGGATTTCCAGCTTGTCGGTGCCGTATTCGAGCGCGTATTCGACCTGCACCGTCGCCGCCGGCAGCTTGCCGGCCTTGCGCAGAGGCACAAAGCCCGCGCCCAGCAGTGGCGCCAGCGCGGCGCCGAAAATGAAGCCGCGCGACTCGGTGCCGCAAATGATTTCCACGTCCTTGTCGCGCCACGGCGCGGCCATCGCCGCCAAGCAATCGGCAAAGCCGCGCGCGTCGGCCAGCAGCGGCGTGATGTCCTTGAACAGCACGCCGGGCGCGGGAAAATCGGGAATGTCACGAATGAGCGAAGCCCAGGCGGGCATGGCGGTTCCTTGCAAAAGTGCGCCGCGCATCATGCCATGGATGGCGCAAGGCCGGGATCGTCGTCCTCGTGCGCGGCCAGCTCTTGCCGGGCCTTCGCCAGCATCGCCACGATCTCGTCGATGATCGGCCGGGCGTCGTCGAAACAGCCGTCCGGCACGCCGACCGAGACGATGTCGCGTGCCGGCAACTGGCCGATGCCGCCGGTGAGGTATTGCCCGGCGATGAACGCCGGAATGCCTTCGGCCTCCAGGCGATCCTTGACCAGCTGGGCGTCGATCAACGTTTCGGCGTGATATACCGTGCGCATGCCGCCAAATTAGTCCGCCGCCCATGCCAAAGCAAGCAACGGCTTGCGCTAAACTGGCGCGTTTCCACCGCTTGCAGCACGCCTCATGGCCACCGATACCACTCCCGGCAACAATTTCATCCGCCAGATCGTCATCGACGACCTGGCCGCGGGCAAGCACAGCGCCATCCAGACGCGCTTTCCGCCCGAGCCGAACGGCCATTTGCACCTGGGTCACGCCAAGGCGATCTGCGTGGATTTCGGCATCGCATCGGAATTCCACGGCCGCTGCAACCTGCGTCTGGACGACACCAATCCGGGCAAGGAAGACCCCGCGTTTGCCGAGGCCATTCTGGACGAGGTGCGCTGGCTGGGCTTCGAGTGGAGCGCGCAGTGCCACGCCTCGGATTACTTCGAGGTGTTTTACCGCGCCGCGCTGAAGCTCGTCGAGGAAGGCCTGGCCTACGTTGACGACCTGAATGCCGAAGACATGCGCGCGTATCGCGGCACGCTGACCGAGCCGGGCAAGCCGTCGCCGTACCGCGAGCGTTCCGTCGCCGAAAATCTCGACCTGTTCCAGCGCATGCGCGCCGGCGAATTCGGCGATGGCGAAAAAACCCTGCGCGCCAAAATCGACATGGCAGCCGGCAACATCAACCTGCGCGATCCGGCCATCTACCGCATCCGCAAGCTGGCGCATCCGCGCCACGGCGACGCGTGGCCGATCTACCCGATGTACGACTACGCGCACTGCCTGTCCGACGCGCTGGAAGGCGTGACGCACTCGTTCTGCACGCTGGAATTTGAAGACCATCGCGTGCTGTACGACTGGTTTGTCGACCATGTCGACCTGCCGTCGCACCCCGAGCTGTGGCAGCACCTGGTCGACGCCGGCCTGCCGGTCAAGCCGGGCAAGCCGCGCCAGATCGAGTTTTCGCGCGGCAACCTCGATTACACGGTGATGAGCAAGCGCAAGCTGGCGCAGCTGGTCGAAGAAAAACTGGTCGACGGCTGGGGCGACCCGCGCATGCCGACGCTGGCCGGCGTGCGCCGCCGCGGCTTCACGCCCGCCGCCATCCGCACATTCTGGCAACGCGCCGGTGTGAGCAAGCAGAACAGCGTCATCGAGGTCGGCGTGCTCGAAGGTTGCGTGCGCGAGGATCTGGACGCCACCGCACCGCGCCGCATGGCGGTGCTCGATCCGCTCAAGCTGGTCATCGACAACCTGCCGGACGGCCACGAAGAAGCGCTCACGTTCGCCAATCATCCCAAGGACGACAGCTTCGGCACGCGCGAGATTCCGTTTTCGAACGTGCTGTGGATCGAGCGCGACGATTTTGCCGAGGTGCCGCCCAAGGGCTTCCGCCGCTTGAAGCCCGAGGGTGAAGTGCGCCTGCGCGGCGCCGGCATCGTCAAGTATGCCGGCGTGGTCAAGGATGTCGACGGCCACGTCACCGAAGTACACGTGACGCTCGATCCCGACAGCCGCCCCGGCATGGCAGGCGCCAACCGCAAGGTCAAGGGCACCATCCACTGGGTCAGCGCGCGCCATGCCGTAGCCGCCGAAGTGCGCCTGTATGACCGCCTGTTCGATGTCCCCAACCCCGACCACGCCGACGACGGCCAGGGTTACCGCGAGCACATCAACCCCGATTCGCGCCGCACCGCGCAAGGCTGGCTGGAACCGGCCGCAGCCACCGCCGCAGCGGAGATGCACTTCCAGTTCGAGCGCCTGGGCTACTTTGTCGCCGACCGCTTCGACCACACGCCCGCCAAGCCCGTGTTCAACCGCACCGTCACGCTGCGCGACACCTGGGCCAGCGCGTCGCATGCCGCATGAAACGCCTGCGCGCCGCGCTGCCGCTGGTCATCCTGATCGCCATCGGCATCGCGTTGTTCGCGTCCGGCGGGCTCGACAACCTGAGCCCGACCGCGCTGGCGGACAAGCACCATGAGTTGCAGCGCATCATCGCGCATTATCCGTGGATCGCGGCCATCGCCTACGTGGGTTTTCTGGCCATCGTGGTCGCGACCGGCATTCCGGTCAGCAGCGTGGTGACCGTCGCCGCCGGCCTGCTGTTTGGCGTGGTTCCGGCGATCGCGCTGTCGAGCGTCGGCGTCGTGCTGGGCTCCACGCTGCTGCTGTTTGTCACGCGCCTGGCACTGGGCGAACCCACGCGTGCCGCGCCAGCCCTGGTCGAACGATTGCGCCACGGCTACGCGCATCACCCACTCAACTACACGTTGTTTTTGCGCTTTGCACCCGGCCTGCCGTGGGGCGCCGTGACGGTCGCCCTGGCCTGGCTGCGCATTCCGCTGAAGCTGTTCCTGATTGCCACCACGGCCGGCGCCGTGGCCATGTCCATCATCGAATCGCTGATCGGCGCCGGCATCGGCGAAGCGCTGGATCGCGGCCAGCGCCATTTCAATCTGGCGGCCATGCTGTTCAATCCGTACATTCTGTTGTCGCTCGGCGGCTTGGCCGTGCTGGCCCTGCTGCCGCTGCTGTTCGGCCGCCTGCACCATCCGCCCGCCGATTCGTCCACCCGCTGATTGCCGCCATGCGCCAGATCCGCCTGTACGTCGATACACCATTGGCCGACGTGACCGACGTGGCCCTGCCGGCCGACGCCGCGGGACACGCCGTGCGCGTGCTGCGCCTGGGCGCGGGCGATGCCGTCACGCTGTTCAACGGCGACGGCCGCAACTACGCGGCCATGCTGACCGACGTGCACGGCAAGCAGGCCACGGCACGCATCCAGTCCTCGCAATCGGCGGACAACGAGCCACCGTGGCCCCTGACGCTGGCGCAGTGCCTGGCGCGCGGCGACAAGATGGATCTCGTGGTGCAAAAAGCCACCGAACTGGGCGCCAGCCGCATCGTGCCGCTGGTGAGCGAACGCAGCGAAGTGCGCCTGGACGCGCAGCGCGCCGCCAAGCGCGTCGAACACTGGCGCGCCATTGCCATCGCCGCCTGCGAACAATGCGGCCGCGCGCGTATCCCGCACATTGACGTTCCACAGCCTCTCGACAGCTGGCTCGACGGCCTTGCCGACACGGCCGGCCTCCATCTGGCCCTGTTGCCCGACGCCGTCCAGCGCGTGCGCGATCTTGTCATGCCCGCTGCCGGTGCGACCCTGGTCATCGGTCCGGAAGGTGGTCTGGGCAAGCAGGACATCAACGCGCTGCTCCGCGCACAGTTCACCGGCCTGTCACTCGGCCCGCGCATCCTGCGCACCGAGACGGCCGGACTTGCCACCTTGTCCGCCCTTCTCGCCTGTCACGGCGACGGGTAGATCTTGCAGCCGGGACGACCTGCGGGTTGTCAACGTGCTGACTGACTCCATGCCGGGGCAGCCGTACTCGCGAACACATGCTGGCGGCGTGTTGGCGGCAGCTGGCGGTGAACTGGCGTACTGATAAACTGGCCCGAGGAGCATGCTTCGGGCGGTTCATCACGTCATCGGAGCCCACGGTGGAACACGAAATGAAACTATCGCCTCTCACCATACGACGCCTGCGCACCGAGCGTGGCTGGTCACAGGAACAGCTGGCCGCCGCCTCCGGTCTGGGCCTGCGCACCATCCAGCGCGTGGAAGCCGAGGGTATCGCCGCCATGAGCACGGCAGTCAGCCTGGCGGCCACCTACGACGTCAGGCTGCTCAAGCTGCAGGAAGATCCACCGACAACCGCGCCACGCAAACCTTTGTTTGGCCACGCGCCCCTGTTTCTTGGCCTTGCCATCCTCACACTGGCCATTCTCGACGAATTGGGCCGCATACCCAGCCAACCGTTATCCGACGTGCTCATGTCGGCCAACGTCCTGACCGCGCTTGTCGGCACCGTGTTGTTGCTGCCGGCGGGCTTGCGCATCGTCAGGCAGCGCCAGTACATCGCGGCGGCACTGGCCGTCCTGGGAACCCCGCTGGCCACACTGCTGGCCGCTGGAGCGATTTACTCCTTCGCCAATGGAAGCATCCCGGCCGGGCCATTGCTTGGCATGGGTACCGCCGGCATCGCGCTGGTCGTCATGGCGGCACGTGAATTCAGGCATGCCGACAGGACGATTCCGGGCTGACAACAACTCGTGCCGGCCAGACTTTTACCGCCAACCGCCCTGACTCTTGCAGCATGCTGCTGCATATCCACCGCAAGAAGCGTGTCTGCAAGGCAACGCCAAGCGGCCAACCAGGGCATCCGTGTATCGATCCCGATGCCGTGCGAACGGCTGCCGCGTTGAACAGCCCCATTCAGAAAGCAGCTTGACCGGTCCATGGCTCTCCGGCGTTGAGGTCACACCCCCAAGCCGGATGAAGCCAGTCAGGCCGCTTCAGCGCTTGCCAAGGCTTCGACGACCAGATGCTCGATGGCGCCCAGATCGGGAATGACGGCTTCCTCGTCACGCACCAGCACGCGCTGCAAGATGCCTTCGGGGAGGTCGTCATCTTCCATGTTGGTGACCAGGATGTCTTCGCTGATCGTGGTCAGACGCGGGAAACCCTGCGTGACCAGCGCCACGAATGGCATGCGCGGATTGCCGCCGAACACTTTCAGCACCGTCACGCGCGAGTTCAAGGCGCTTTGCGGCTGCGGCAAGCCGGCCAAGCGTGAAAAAGCCACCAGCGGCAAATGCCAGCCACGCCAGCTGACACGACCCAGCAACCACGCCGGGGCATTGGCGACGGGCTCCGGCGTGGACAGGGTGATCACTTCCGAAACGACCGCGTTGGGCAACAGCAATCGCCCACCGCTGATGGGGATGAGAACGCCGCGGATTTCCTGCGGCAACGCCTGCGTGTCCGTCATGCCAAAGCCTCGCTCAAACGCTGCGCCAATTGTGTCGGTGTGCCAACGGCGCTGGCCAGACCTTCAGCCTGGATGGCCGCCACCATCGATCCGGCGCCGGCGGCCGGGTCCTGAATCCAGACCTGACCACCATGATCATGCACTTCCTGCGCGCCGGCCAAGGCATCGCGGCTGGCGCCCGCCAGGATGACGGCCGTCACGTCCGCCCCCAGATTCCTGGCCAGCAGACCCAGGCATTCGTCGATTGACGGATCACCCAGCTGGTTGTCCGTGAGCACCGGCAGAAGCACGCGTCCGCCGCGTTCGACTTCGCAGCCATGTCCGGCGGGAATCAGGCAAACACTGCCCTGGCGCACCACGTCGCCATCACTGGCGACCGACACCGGCAGGCGCGTGGCCGCATCCAGTGCCGCCGCCAACGTTTCGGCATTCTGCAAATGCTGATGCTGGATGACCAGTACCAACGCCGGCAACATCGCAGGCAACCCGGCCAGAAAAGCTCCCACATGGGCCGTACCGTCCTGTCCGGCGCACACTGCCACCACGCGGCGGATACCGCCGCGCCCCTCGTCGAGCAGCATTTCACTGACCGGTTCGTCGGTCATGGTGGGTGCGAGGGACTCTTCCAGCGACACCAGTTCGAGACGCAGGCCGGGCTCCACCGGCGACTCGTCGGCAGCCGCCTGGGGCTTGAGGAAATCGGCCGCATCCACTTTGTGGATGCCGAATTCGGTCGGCGCGGGTTTCGGCGGCGCCGCTGCCGGCGCATCCGTCATGTCCACCAGTTCCCAGTCTGCAATCGGAGATGGCGCATCGACATGCTGGCGCGATTGCACCTCGACGGTCGAAGGCGGCTGCGCGGCATCCGGTGCTTCCGCCGCAATTTCAGCAGCTGGCGCCGATGCCGCCTCATGCAAGGTCAAGGCATCCTCCGTCGGGCCGGCCGGCTCGGCAGGAGAAGACGCTGCATCATCGGTATTGGCGGCCAGCAACGCCTCCAGTTCGGCGGCCATGCTGGCGGTGGCTTCATCGGTTGCCGCGCTGTCGTCTTCGCTTGCCGACAGCGCCGGAACGGAGGCCGTGGATTCCAGTGTCCACGCGTCCAGTTCGGCTTCATCCTCGCTTGCCGCGGCCACCGGGGACGTCAAGGCGTCGTCGCCAACCGGCTCCTTGGCATCGTCGGCAACGACGTCGACCGGTGTCGCCGCAATCGCGTCGGCTTGCACCTGGTCGCCCTGAATTTGCGTTTCATCCGCTTCGGCAACGGCTGCCACCGGCACGGAAGCCGGCTCCGGAACATCCGCGGGACGCGGCGGATCGACGTCGCGCGAGCCCAGCAATTTGGCCGCCAGATGGCGTGCCCAACGCGCCCGATCCCAACCGGACAAATCACGCGAAGCATCGGCATCGTTGAACACGACCCGGTACGCGCCTCCGTCCAGCGCGGCATACAGCTTGTCCAGCCCGGCTTCCTCGTCCGGCTCCAGGTTGACCACGACCACCTCGGCACCACTGGCCGCCAACGTGTCGCGACTGACCTCGCCGGCCGCGCCTTCGTGCACGATGCGGGCACCGAAAGCCACCAACGCATCACGCAACTGGCCACCCAGCGCATCATCGGCAAACAACAGCGCAACCGCAGGCCCCGTCCGTGATTCAACCATCTTTGCCTCCCAGCAAATGCTCGATGTGCTCGAGCAGGTCTGCTTCCTGATACGGCTTGCCGAGATACTTGTCCACGCCGATATCCAACGCACGCTGACGATGCTTCTCGCCGGTGCGCGAAGTGATCATGATGATCGGCACGCCCTTCAAGCGCGCATCGTTCTTCATGTGCGTCGCCAGCTCGTAGCCGTCCATGCGCGGCATTTCGATGTCGAGCAACATCAGGTCGGGCACGCGATCCTGCAGTTTTTCCAGCGCATCCAGGCCGTCTTTGGCAGTGAGCACTTCGTACTCGTTGCGCTCCAGGATGCGGCCGGTGACCTTGCGCATGGTGATGGAATCGTCGACCACCATGACCGTCGCGTGACCGGCAATTGTTGCCGGGGCGGCAGTTGCCGGCTGTTCCGCCGACGCTTCGGCCTGCGCCGTCACGCGCGCCAATCCGTGACGCACCAGCGGCGCCAGATCAAGGATCAACAGCACCGAGCCATCGCCCATGATCGTGGCACCGAAGATGCCCGGCACGGAACTGATCTGCGGCCCGACCGGCTTGACCACGATTTCGCGCGAACCGATCACCGCGTCGATGCGGATGGCGGCACGCAAGTCACCACTGCGCGCCAGCAGCAAAGGCTGCTGCAAACCGTCGTCCAGATGACCGGACGGCACACCGAGCAAACCGGCAAGATCATGGATGACGTATTCGTCACCGGCGTAGACGAAGCTGCCGCCGACGTCGTTCTGCGCCCGTTCGCGATCGGCCGCCTTGATGCGGGCCACGCCCTGCACGGACGTCATCGGCACGGCAAACGTCGCCTCGCCCACCTTGATCAGCACCGCCTGCGTCACGGCCAGGGTAAACGGCAGACGCAACGTGAACGTGGTGCCCTTGCCACGCTCCGAGGCGATGGCCAGCGTACCGCCCATCTGCTTGATTTCGTTGGCGACCACATCCATGCCGACGCCGCGGCCGGCCAGCTGGGTGACGGCCCCGGCGGTCGAGAAGCCGCTTTGCAGGACGAACCCGAACAGGTCGCTGTCGGACATCTGCGCGTCCGGATTCAACAGGCCGCGATCAATGGCCTTGGCGCGGATCGCCTCGCGATCCATGCCGGCACCGTCGTCGCTGACGCGGATCAGCACCTCGGTCGCGTCACGGCTGACGTCGATGGTGATCGAACCTTCTTCCGGCTTGCCGGCACGGCGGCGTTCCTCGGCCGATTCGATGCCGTGCGCCAGCGCGTTGCGCAGCATGTGCTCGAACGGCGCTTTCATGCGTTCGAGCAGGTTGCGGTCCATTTCGCCATGTGCGCCGGTGACGTGCAGCTGGGCGCGCTTGTGCGTGTCCTGCGCCGCCTGGCGCACGGTACGGCGCAAGGTCGGCACGACCGAATCGAACGGCACCATACGCGTGCGCATCAGGCCTTCCTGCAATTCGGAACTGACACGCGACTGCTGCAGCAGCAGGGTTTCCTGCTGGCGCGCGTTGTCGTCCAGCATGGTCTGCAGCGACACCAGGTCGGCCACCGACTCGGCCAGCGCACGGGAGTACTGCTGCAATTGCGAGAAGCGGTCCAGCTCCAGCGGATCGAAGGTGTCTTCGCCCTGATGCTCGCGCTGGTAGCGCGCGATGATCTGCGCCTCGGTTTCGATTTCGAGCATGCGCAGCTGGTCGCGCAAACGCGCCACGGTCTGCTCGAATTCGATCAGGTTGAAACGGAAACCGCTGACCTGCTGCTCCAGGCGCGAACGGTAAATGGAGACCTCGCCGGCCGCGTTGACCAGCGTATCGATGAGGTCGGCGCGCACGCGGATGGATTCCTGCGGCACGGGCCGGTTCTGCTCGGGTTCGGGCAGAAGTTCGGGGCGTGCACGCGCGATGTTTCCGGGCGCCGCCGTTTCCGCCTCCTGCACTGCCGCCGGCTTATCCGGCGTCGCGGGAGCCGCGGCCTGCGGCGTGACGGGGGCCGGAGCCACTCCGCCCTCGACCAATGCATTGAAATGCGCAATCACGCGCGCAGGTATTGCCAGCGCGCGCCGTTCCGCAACGCGCGCGATCATTTCATGCAGATAGTCGAAACCGCGTTCCAGCGATTCGGCCACGTCGGCATCGACGTTGCGATGTTCCCCGCTGAGCGCTTCCAGCAACGATTCCATGGCATGCGACAAGTCGCCGATGGGCGCCAGCGACGCCATGCGCGCGCCCCCCTTGAGCGTATGCAGATCGCGTTGCAGGCCGACAAGGATTTCATGCGAGTGCGGCGCTTCACGCAACTTGGCCATGGCGCCATCGGCGTGATCGAGCAGGTCGTTGGCCTCCTCGACGAAAATATCCAGCAATTCCGGATCCAGATCCGGCAGGTCCAGCGCCCCTTCGGGTTGCGGTTCGACCGGGAACTGGAAGGTGGACGATGGCGCGCCCAGGCCCACGCTTGCGGCCGCAACGGCACTGACTTCGACTTCAGCCTTGGCTTGCGCTTCGGCTTTGACCTTGGCTTGCGCTTCGGCTTCCGCCTTGGCCTGCGCTTCGGCTTCCGCCTTGGCCTGCGCTTCGGCTTCCGCCTTGGCTTGCGCTTCGGCTTCTGCCTTGGCTTGTGCTTCGGCTTCCGCCTTGGCTTGCGCTTCGGCTTCCACCTTGGCCTGTGCTTCGGCTTCCACCTTGGCCTGTGCTTCGGCTTCCGCCTTGGCCTGCGCTTCAGCTTCCGCCTTGGCCTGTGCTTCAGCTTCCGCCTTGGCCTGTGCTTCGGCTTCCGCCTTGGCTTGTGCTTCGGCTTGTGCTTCGGCTTCCGCCTCAACGCCCACGTAGAACGGGTGCGCCATGGTCGGTTCGGGGAGCGCGTCGCGCAATTGCGCAATGCGCTCACCCAGATCCCCGGCCTCGGGAAGCTCCGGATGGTCGGCGCCAAATTGTGCCGCCACCTGCTCGATCAGCCCCGCCGCCTGGGTCAGCACGCCGGCCTGCTCAACCGGCACCGGCCGGTCTTGCGCACGCAGACGCTTGAGCCAGCTTTCCAATGGTGCCAGCACGCCGGACAACAGCGGGATGTCGACCATGGCGATGGCGCCGTGCAACGTGTGCACGGAACGCAACAGCGGCTCGCTGGTAGGCACGGCGCCACCCTGGGCAGCGTCCAGATTGGCATGGATGACCTTGAGATGCTGCGCCACTTCACTGCGCAGGATGTCGGTCAACACCGGATCCATCGGCGGCAGCGCCGGCAGTTCCAGTTTTTCACCGCTGGCGGTGATTGTCTCGACCGGAGCATCGGCGTTGCCGGCGCCTTCCGCGTCGGACGAAACACCGGCCAACGCGGCCGTCGGCGGCTCGATCGGAGTTTCGAGCTCGGAGCGCCGCACGCGTCGCTTGACCGTGCGCCGGACGGTCTCCAACGCCGCCTGTGGCATCTGCTCCAGGCTCGCATCGGCGTCACCGGCGGCCAGCTTGTCGGCCGTTTCGCAAATGGCCGACAACGGAGCATGCGGCATCCCCTCGCCCTTGAGCGCCGCGAGCAATTCGGGCAGCGCATCGGCGGCATGGCGCGTCAGCGCCTGCACGCCCGCATGCGGCTGGATCGTGCCGTCGAGAACGCGATTGAGCATGTTCTCGATTTTCCAGCTGAACTCGCCCAAGACCTGCGCCCCGACCAGGCGACCGGAGCCCTTGAGCGTATGAAACGCGCGCCGGATGGGCTTCAATCGTTCCATGTCATCGGGCTTGTCGCACCACACGTCCAGCTGGGCGTGCACCGAGGCGACTTCCTCGTCGACTTCTTCCAGGAAGACTTCGCGGATTTCGGCATCCAGATTGTCACTGGTTGCCTGGAAACCGGCCTGTGCGGCCATGGCATCGGCCACCGGCACGCTTTCTTCGATTTCTTCCTCGATCTCGACCCAGTCATCGTCCGCATCCACCGGCGGCGAAGTCGGCTCGGTGTCGACCAGATGCAGGTCGCCGACATCCTCGGCCGGCGTTTCGGGCATGGACGCGTCGCCCACGACCAGGTCGGCAAGATCCTCGCCCCGGGCCAGGCTGACGGACTCGTCGAGATCGACCGGCGCCGTCTGCGCGGGCGTTTCCGGAGCCTCTGCCGAAACGGCCTCGGCCTCGGCCACGGCTTCGCGTACCGCGGGGACGGGCCAGTAATCGAGCGCGGCCAGGCTTTGCTCGGTCACGTCCAGGATGTGGTCCAGGCCGCCGCGATGTTCGCGTGCCGCCTCGAGGTAGTACTCGATCGACGCCAGCGCGTCGGCCAGCTTGTCCATTTGCGACGCCGTCGGGATGCGCGCATCCACGATCAGTTCGTTGTGGATGAAGCGGCCGATGCCGCGTACCAGCGTCACCGGGCGCGACGCGTCGATCATGCTCAACGCGCCGCCGATTTCTTCCAGCAATGCCGGCGCCGCCGTGACTTGCGCGTGGTCCCATGGGGATTCCACGAACGCCACCAGCATGTCCTTGACCTTGCTGACATTGCCGACTGCTTCGCGCATGAGCGCCGCCATCACCTGGCGGGCTTCGCTGCGCGGCAAGGCGTGCTCGTCGTCCGGCTCTTCGCCATGCGCGCCAAGACGCTCGATGTGGTCATCCAGCGATGCCTCGACGTACAGCAAGGCACCAGCCACATCCAGCAAAACATCCTCGTCGGCCGCACGACTGCCCGAAGCCACATCCCGGATGACGCCACCTTGTTCGCCCACGACGCGGCGCGGCACGTTCAGGCCCAGCATGCCCAGAGTGTCGCCGACGCGATCGAGCACGTCCGCCTGGCCGGCCAATCCAGAGACGTCGTCGTTGGTGCGATGCAGGAACAAATCCAGCGCATCCTTGACGCTCAACAAGTCGTTCTTGATGGCCTGCGCGACGGTGTCCAGCAATTCGCGGTTGTGTCCCGCCATGGCGCTGCGCGCATGTTCGACTTCCGCGGCGTCCGGCAGCAACTGGTCAAGCTGGTAGGTCCGCCGCACTTCCTCCAGGCGCGGACAGCCGGATTGCGCGCGTGCCGCGTAATACAGCAGCTTGTGCTCCAGCTCGATGGGCTCGCCTTCGAGCAGCGCGCCCTCGCCTTGTTCGATGAGTGCGCGGATGCAGCGATCCACGCGCCCGATGAGCTGCTTGACTTCATTGCCATGCTCGTCGAGCACGCCCTGGCTCAAACCGTCGAGCACGCCGGCGGCAATCCACCACAGACGCCGGCCGGCCAGGGTGAAACACTGCGCCGTCAGCAAATCCAGGGTATCGCGCATGGCTGCCATGGCCCGCGTTCCGCCCTGACCACGGAACCAGGCCAGCAACGGCTGCTGGAAGCGGGGGCGCAACACGGAAATTTCGTGACGCTGCTCTTCCGCCTTCGGCGGTTGCGGCAAGCCGGGAGCCTGCTCGGGCAAAGGCAGCTCGAGGTTGGGGTGGAACAGCTCGGATTCGTGCAACACCTGCGCGCCGCGACAGGCGCGCAAATCGTTGAGCAGCGGCAGCAGCGCGATCGGAATGTCACGATAGCCGCTTTGCAGGCGCTCCAGATAATCGGGCACCTGCATCATGCCGCGCATGAGCACCGCATAGGCCTCGTCGCGATCGCCCACGCGGCCGTCGAGCAGCGCGGCGACCAGCTGCTCCATTTCCTGCACCACCATGGCCGCGCCGTACAGCTCGACCATGCGCAACGTGCCCTGCACCTGATGCAACCCGGCCGCGCAGGCATGCAGCGGAGCGGCGTCATCCGGCGCCTCGACGTAGGTTTCCAGGGCCTGGCGTACCCGCGTCAAAGCCTCGTCCAACTCGGGCTTGACCCAGTTGAGCGTGGTGAAATCGATGTCGTCTTCCAGTCTCATGCGCTGTCGCGCCCCCTTGGAGAGGCTTCGGATACTGCCGAAGCGCCTTGCTGCAACTTCAATTGACTACTTGTTCCAATCCTGCGAAGCCGACCGGTCGCGCACTCCGACGCGACCGTCATGTCAGGCGATGATGCATTCGGCCATGTGCCGGGCGCATGGCTTGTCCATCATCAGCCCGGCAACTTGAAGTCGGCCACGGAACGACGCAGGTCGTTGGCGAGCTCCGCCAGGTTGCCGATGGATTCGGCGGTCTGGCTGGCGCCCAGCGATGTCTGCGAAGTGATCTCCTGAATCGCATTCATGGTGGTGGTGATGTTGGTGGCCGCGGTCGACTGCTCGCTGGCCGCGGTGGAAATGTTCTGAATCAGTCCGGCGAGGTTGTTCGACACGTTTTCGATGTCGCCCAGCGCGGTACCGGCGTCCTCGGCCAAACGGGCACCATGCACCACCTCGGTGGTGGTCTGTTCCATGGAACTGACCGCCTCGTTGGTATCGGACTGAATGGTCTGCACCAGCGTCTCGATTCGCTTGGTGGCGTTGGCGGAACGTTCGGCCAGTCGCTGCACTTCGTCGGCCACGACCGCGAACCCGCGGCCCGCCTCACCGGCCGATGCGGCCTGAATGGCGGCGTTCAGGGCCAGAATGTTGGTCTGCTCCGCGATGTCGTTGATGAGTTCGACGATCGAGCCGATTTCCTGCGAGGACTCGCCAAGCCGCTTGATGCGCTTCGATGTTTCCTGGATCTGCTCGCGAATCGAATCCATGCCGCTGATCGTCTGCCGCACGATCTGCGCGCCGTTGGACGCGATCTGCACCGAGCGTTGCGCCACTTCCGCGCTGTCGGCAGAATTCTTGGACACCTGGTCGATGGAGATCGCCATTTCGTTGATCTTCGACGACGCCGACGTGATCTGTTGCGCCTGCTCGTTGGCCGCATCGGCCAGATGCCGCGCGGTGGCCTGCGTTTCCTGTGCGGCGGACGACACGCGGACGGCCGTCTCGTTGATCGTCGTGACGAGTGAGCGCAGTGCCTCGACCGCGAAGTTGACGGAGTCCGCGATCGCACCCGTGATGTCCTCGGTCACGGTCGCCTTGACCGTCAGGTCGCCTTCGGCGAGGGTGCCCATTTCATCCAGCAGCCGCATGATGGCCTGCTGGTTGCGTTCGTTGAGGCTGCGGCTTTCGGCCGCGCGCTTGCGCTCGGCGCCGATGAAGCTGAAAGCCAGGATCACTGCGAGCACCACCGCAAGCACGGCGCCCAAGAGCCCCCACCAGATGTTCGGGAACGGGCGCGTCTGCGGCAGTTTGCCGAGCGCGGTCGATACGGCGTTGGCCTTCAACAACACATCCTGCGAATCGACCGAAGCCTGCGTCGCCGCAGTCTTGACCGTCACCAGCGTCGGCGCGGCGGCAACGATCTTCTGCACGGGCGCTTCGAGGCCCGTCCACGATTTCTGCACGCCTGCAAGCAACTTCGCTGCCTCGCCCGATGAGCCGCCGGTCAACTGGTTCAGCGTGGTGCCGTAGTTGGTGGAATCGAGCGCGAGGCCGTTGGTCGCAGTCGCGGAATCCGCGCCGCCCTGCAACACGTCACCGACGCGACGCAGCAGGCGGTCGCCCGAGACCAGCAATTGCGAAGCGGTGTAAATCTGGCTGGACGACCCCTTCGACTGCAGGATGTTGATGACCTGGTTGATCTTGGAGTTGAGGTTGGGCATCTGCCGGTTGAAGTTGGCCCCCTGCGACGCCGAGTCGAGCACCGCGTCCTTGTTGGCCTCGACCTTGCCCAGGTTGCGATTCAACTGGTTCCAGGACCGCGTCAGCGCTGCGATCGGTGTGCGCACGCCCACCGCGGAGCCATACGCCGGCAGGCCCGTCGCCGGGTCACCCTTGTCCAGGTGCTGGACGGCGGCACCGATTGCAGCGCGCGTGTTGACGAGTTCCTTGAATGCATCGACGTTGCCGTTGGCGGCCTGCGTGGCGAAGTTTGCAACCTGCTGCGAGTTCACCTGGATTTGCGTGGTGAGCTGTGCCGCGGTGCGGTCGTGTCCTTCCTGCTGATTCAGCAAAAAGAAATCCACGCCGGCCAGTACGATCGCCAGCAGCAACAGGACGATAAGCCACGCCTGCAGGGATACTCCCCGGCGGGTTGCACCCGGATTCGCGCTCATGATTGCCACCTCGTTGCCAAGCCCGCCATGCGCATCGCTGGTTCAGCGCGGCTCTCGTGGAAAGTCAGGCCAGGGAGCTCTTTGCCATGGATGGCGGCCTTTATGGCCGTTCTGGTGTTCATCGTCTGCAACCTCTCCAATACCCAAGCGTCCAACCAAACTGCGATCAGGGACGATCGCACATGGCGTCAATAGACCCTACATTGCCGCGTGCTGAAACTCCGGGTCCCGCGTCAACTCCACCATGCTGAACCGCCCCAGCGGTACCGGCCCCTTCGTCACGTTCTCCGTCACAAAGCGGGCGAGCACCGGGTCTGCCTCGCCTTCCGCACCGTCGCGGTCCGCGTCGGTCAAATTGCGCTGGCCCAGCAGTTCATCCACCAGCAGGCCAACATCGCCCCCGTTCTGCCGGACGACCAGCACGCGTGCGTGCCCGGTCGCGTGCGTGCGCTGCCCGAACAGAAACTGTTTCAGATCAACGATGGCAATCAGGTTGCCGCGCACGTTGGCGATGCCCAGCAACCACGGTCGGGTCGAGGGAATCGAGGTGACCGGTGGCGCCGACAACAGGATCTCGCTGATCTCGTCGATGCCGCTGGCGAAGTGGTGATCCCCTACCCGAAACCCGATCGCACGCCAAAGTCCGGGCGCCTCGATCTGTTCGGGCAATCCCGGGTCGTGCGCGCGGCTCCGCCGCTCGTAGTCGGCGAGCAGCGCATAGGCGCTGCGGGGGCGGGCAAAACCGGCCCCCTGGCCCTGCCCTGCCGCTGCCTGCGGCAACTCCGACTGCGTGTCGTCGTCCACACTATGCATGACCCATCTCAGCCGCCCGCAGCCAGGTGCTTGTTCACGTTGGCCACCAGATCCCTGTCGCTCACCGGCTTGACCAGCACGTCCCGCGCGCCCTGGCGCATGCCCCACATGCGGTCCGTCTGCATGCTCTTGGTGGTCACGATCACGACCGGCACCTGTTTGGTGGCGGGATCCTTGGTGAGGGTGCGCGTCGCCTGAAAGCCGTTCATGCCCG